>JBFMCM010000073.1:0-3406 GCA_040754355.1 Chloroflexota bacterium
GCCGCGCGTCTTGTACGGGTAGAGAGTCTCGCCGTCCAGAGGCCAGCGCAGCCCCTGGGTGCGGACTCCGGCCACCGCCCCGCCCCAGGGAATCAGGGAGAGCAGGTCGCCGCGGGCGCCGCAGACCTGCGCCTCGCGGCGCGTGAACCAGGCCTCTTCCAGGCCGTCGTCGAGGCGGATGTCAATTGCTGAAAGGCGCGGGTCGGTCAGCAGGGCCAGGTTGGCGAGGGTCTGGTCGAGGCGCCCGCCGAGGGCGGCGATGACGACGACCCGGGTAAATCCCTGCTCGAGGGCATAGTAAAGCGCCAGTTCGAGGTCGGTTTCGTTCTTGTCGCGCGGGCGCTGGAGGAGACGCGTCCCGGCATTTTCCAACCTCTGACGATCCGCCTCGTTGAGTGAATCCAGGTCGCCGATGACGACGGAGGGCGTCAGGCCAAGAACCAGGGCGTGACGCGTCCCGCCGTCGGCGGCCAGGAGAATATCGCCGGGGCGGATTAAACGGCGGGCAGGCTCCGGGTCGGGGAGCGAGCCGTTGGCGAAAATGATGGCACGATTGGTCATAGCGTTCTCTCAGTACCGCGAGGAGATTGCTTCGGGTCTCGATACGTCCGAAGAACTCGGACTACTCGACCCTCGCAATGACACGCGGCAAATAAAAAATCCTCCGCCGGGGGAGGATGATGAGTGAAAGGATTACGTCCCTCCGCCGGTATTGTCCGGATCAGGTGATGCGGGTCGAGCGTGTACGCTCCTCTCAGCCTGTGAGACAGGCTCCCCGTTGGGTTGTGAATGCGTATTTATTTTACTACAGATTGGCTCACCACCTAACACTTTCCAACTAATGGTGGTCGAGTAGCCCCGAATGCTTTTAGAGGGGTGTATCGAGACCACATTTCAAGCGGTTTCTGTCACAGTTGGTCTCGATACGGCGGAAAAACGCCGCCTACTCGACCAACGAACTGCTCATGAAATAAACTGTCACGTGGCTAGCAAATCAGCATCAGCGCACGCGGCGTTTCCATTCCTCCTTGAGTTGTAAATCGCGCGGGCTTTCGCCCGAAACGAGGGCCAGGAAATCGGTCATCAGGTGGTTGAAGGTGGGGCTTTCGTCGAGCATGGGGAAGTGGCCGGATTCTTCGAGCACCACCTGATGGACGAGTTCGGGCATGGCCAGGATGCGCTCGTCATCCAGACTCTGGACGGCAGGGTCGCTCCGCCCATGGACGATGAGACAAGGGGTGGCCAGGGTGTCCATGACGGTCAGAATTCCCCTGGCGTCGAAATTCTCGAAGGAGACAGTAATTGCCTGCGGGTCGGCCTTGGGGGCGTCCACGCGGGCGGGCTCGGTGAGTGGGTCCCGGCTGAGCAGCCAGTCAGCCAGGTCGGCGGGAGAGGCCGGGCTGCGCAGGCGGCCGGTGACGGATTTGGCCTCGAACGGCGCACTGACAGCCATGAGACGTTCCACCATGGCGGGAAATTTACGAGTGAAGAGGATGGCAGCCAGGGCGCCGAGTCCGTGGCCGATGAGGGCCACGCGGCCAATGCCCATTTCCTGCATGAAGCGGTCGAGCAGAGAGACTTGCTGTTCGAGGGTATAACGTTCAGGTACTTTGGCTGTGTCGCCAAAGCCCCACAGGTCGAGCGCATAGGCGCGAAAAGAGACGGCGGCGGCCTGCATGGCAGGCACCCAGTAGCGCCACGAGCCGACCCAGCCGTGCAGGAAGATGATCGGGCGGCCGCGTCCGAGCACTTCGTAGTGAACTATCTTTTCGTCCAGAATGATGGCACTCATACCGAAGGACGGGGAATCTATTTTCCAATTTTCTGTAAAACGGCCTGGATACGCTGTGTCAACTGGTCGGGGGCAAAGGGTTTGAGCAGGTATTCCTCCGCGCCGGCCTGCAAACCGGTCTGGATTTCGGCCTCCTGCCCTTTGGCTGAGAGGAAGATGACCGGCACATCTTTCAACTTTGGATCGGCTTTGATGGCCGAGCAGGCCTCATAACCGGTCATGCGCGGCATACGCACATCCATCAGGATTAAATCCGGAACCTCGTTGCGGGCTAGATTCAAGGCTTCCTCGCCGTTGACCGCGGCCACAACTTCATAGCCGGCAAACTGCAAGGTGAAAGTAATCAAATCACGGATGTCGCGCTCATCTTCAGCAATCAAAATTTTTGTCATGCCAGTTGCTCCTCAGCATCAGCCTGATACACGGGCAGGGTGAACGAGAATTTGCATCCCTGGCCCGGCACCCCAGTACTTTCCATCCAAATCTTACCTTTGTGCATGATGACCAATTCCTTGACGATGGCCAGGCCAAGGCCGGTCCCCGGCGTCGCCAGAACGAGGGGGTCCTCCCCGCGGTAAAAACGCTCGAACACCCGCTCGATATCGGCAGGATTGATGCCGATGCCGGTGTCCTGTATATCCACTTCGACCATGCTGTCTTGCAGACTCATCAGGATATGAATCTGCCCGTTGGCAGGCGTGTAGTTGTAGGCATTGTCCACCAGGTTGCCAAAGATCTGGCGCACACGCTCGAGGTCGCCGCTGACGCGCGGCAGGTCGGGCGGGGCATCCACGGTCAATTCCATAGGTTTGTTTTCTTCCTGGGAACGACGCACAGTGTCGGCCACGACATCCTCGGCCACTTCGCGCAGGTCAATCGGCTGGATCGAAAGCGAAGCACGACCGGCCTCGATGCGCGAGACATCCAGCAGGTCGTTGACCAGGACGCTCAACCGTTCGGTGTTGCTGCGGACGATGTCCAGGAAGTGGGTCTGGTTCTCGTTCAACGCGCCGGCCGCTCCCATCAGCAGTATGTCCACGTAGCCTTTGATGGAGGTCATCGGCGTGCGCAGTTCGTGGCTGACGGTGGCAACGAACTCGGATTTGAGCCGGTCCACTTCGACCTCGTGGGTGATATCGCGGAAGATGGAAACCGTGCCGAGGAACTCGTTCCGCCAGATGACCGGGGCCAAGTGCACCAGCACCACGCGGCCGTTCTCCAGGTTCAGTTGTTCGGCGTAGGTATCGCCCGGCTGGTGGCTGGCCGGGTCTTGCGACCACGAGCGGATGGTCTGTATCCAGGTCTGGGCGGCTGCGCCGAACAGGCCAACGAATTTTTCCAGCGGCTGGCCGAGCACGGTGTCGGATTGCAGCATCAGGATGGTCTCGGCGGATGTGTTGATAAAGTTAATTTGATTTTCCGCGTCCGTGACCAGGACGCCGTCTGCGACGGCTTCCAGGATGGCGTGCTGGCGGCTGGCTTCCACCTGCTCGTTGCGATACATGGCTCCCAGGCGTTCGGCCTGGTCGCGGATCAACTCGTAGAGTTTGGCGTTGTTGATCGCCACCGAGACCTGCGAGCCGATGGCCTGCACCAGGTTGACATGTTCCTGGT
>JBFMCM010000074.1:0-6570 GCA_040754355.1 Chloroflexota bacterium
ACGCTTATCATGCTGGTGAGCGCGTTCGCCGGGCGGGAAAAAATCCTCCACACTTATGAAGTCGCCATTCAGGAAAAATACCGCTTCTATTCCTTCGGTGATGCCATGTTGATTCTATGACCCTCGTCGAACTCAACGCTGAACTCCTGGCCTGCCACCGCTGTCCGCGCCTGGTGGAATGGCGCGAGAAAGTAGCGCGCGAAAAACGCCGCGCCTACCGGGACCAGGAATATTGGGGCAAGCCTGTGCCCGGATTCGGCGACCCGCGCGCCCGCGTCTTCGTGGTCGGCCTGGCGCCCGGCGCGCACGGCTCCAACCGGACCGGACGCCAGTTCACCGGGGACGCCTCGGGCGACTTCCTCTACGCGGCCCTTTTCCGCGCCGGTTTCGCTTCCCAGCCCGTTTCGACTTCCCAAGAGGACGATCTGCGGCTGCTCGACCTTTATACGGCTCCGGTCTGCCGGTGCGCCCCGCCGGAAAATCGGCCCACGCCGCAGGAGATGGTAAATTGCCAGCCGTATCTCGTCCGCGAGATCGAACTCCTCCAGCCGAAGGTCTTCGTGGCGCTTGGCCGGTTCGCTTTCGAGAGTATAATTCGGATTCATTCCATCCAAAATAAGGCGCTGAAATTTGCCCACAACGCAGTCTATCCTTTGCCAGGTGGCCGTTGGCTGGTGTGCTCGTACCATCCCAGCCGCCAGAATACGCAGACGGGCAGATTGACGGTTGAAATGTTCGCTGAAATCTGGCGCACAGTTCGTCACTTGTTGGAGAAATAACTTTGCATAAAACCTTCGGTCCGATTGCCTTGCTTGGCTCTGGCGAGACCTCGCTGGCAGGCGGACGCATCTTCGAGTCGCTTGCCCAAAAACTTCCGCATCCCTTGCAGATTGCCATCCTGGAAACGCCGGCTGGTTTCGAGTTGAATTCATCCCAGGTGGCGGGTCGGGTGGGGGATTTCCTGAAAGTGCGTTTGCAGAATTACAACCCCCGCGTGGAGGTTGTCCCGGCCCGCAAGCGCGGCACGCCCTTCAGCCCGGATGATCCGGAAATCCTGAAACCGCTGCTCACCGCAGACATGATTTTCATGGGTCCCGGCTCACCGACCTACGCCGTCCGGCAGTTGACCGGCAGCCTGGCTTGGGACCTCGTCCGGGCGCGCCACCGGCTGGGAGCGGCTCTGGTCTTTGCCAGCGCGGCGACGATTGCCGTCGGCGCGCACGTTTTGCCGGTGTATGAGATTTTCAAGGTGGGGGAGGAGGTCACCGCCCCGGTCGGCCTCGACCTGTTTGCGGATTTTGGCCTCGCCCTTTCCTGCATCCCTCACTGGAATAATTCGGACGGCGGAGCGGATGTTGATACCAGCCGCTGTTTCATCGGCATGGAGCGTTTTTCTCAGTGGTGCGCCATGCTCCCGCCCGGTCACACCACGCTGGGCCTCGACGAACATACCGGTATCATCATTGACTTCGCTGCCGGGACTTGCTCGGTCAGCGGGATCAGCACGGTCAACCTGGTGCGGGAATGCGAGCCGGAAATCTTCCCTGCCGGGAAAACCTTTGCGGTGGCAGAACTGGGAACTGTCCATTGTCCACAGGAACCGGGTGCAGGTCTATCCGCCGCGGTCATGGACATGGTCAACGCGGCCGGTCGGGACCCGCAGTCTGAAGCGGTGCCCGAGGAAGTCCTTCGCCTGGCGGAGGAAAGACAAAAGGCCCGGGAGGGGAAGAATTGGCCCGAGTCGGACCGTTTGCGTGATCTCATTGCCTCCCTCGGGTGGCAGGTACAGGACACGCCCGATGGGCAGAAAGTTGTCAGACAATCATGAATGGTATACAATAAAGGGGAGGCGCTATCATGCGTGCAGTGGACATCATCTCCAAGAAACGTGACGGCCGGGAACTCGCCCGTGAAGAGATAGAATTCTTCATCGAGGGCTTTACACGCGGTGAAATCCCTGATTACCAGGCGGCGGCCTGGGCCATGGCCGTCTTGCTCAACGGCATGACGCCGCGTGAAACCACTGACCTTACGCTTGCCATAGCAAACTCAGGCGAAATGCTCGACTTATCGAGTATTGTGGAAATCGCCGTGGATAAACATTCCTCCGGAGGCGTAGGGGATAAAACTTCACTGGTTGTGCTGCCAGTGGTGGCTGCCTGCGGGCTGCCGGTCGGGAAGATGTCTGGGCGCGGCCTCGGTTTCAGCGGCGGGACGCTCGATAAGATGGAATCCATCCCCGGCTACCGCTGCGATCTGTCCACCGAAGAGTTCAAGAAACAACTCAAGGAAACGGGTGTCGTGCTGACTGGCCAGAGCCTCGACCTCGCCCCCGCAGACGGTAAACTTTATGCTTTGCGGGACGTGACCGGGACGGTAGAGTCAATCCCGCTGATTGCCTCTTCGATCATGTCGAAGAAAATTGCCGGTGGGGCGCAGGCCATCGTTTTGGACGTGAAAGTGGGATTGGGGGCTTTCATGCAAACGCTCGATAACGCTCGCACCCTGGCCCGCTTGATGGTGGATATTGGCAATCTGGCCGGGCGGAAGGTGACCGCGTTGCTTTCGGATATGAACCAGCCTCTCGGCCAGGCAGTTGGGAATGCCCTGGAGGTGCGCGAAGCGATTGACACCCTGCATGGGGGCGGTCCTGCTGACTTTCGTGAACACTGCCTGCACGTTGCCGCTCACCTGCTGTTGCTGGGCCGCCGCTCCCCGGACCTGGAGCCTGCCCGCCGCATGGCGGAGGCGGCCATCGCCTCGGGCGCGGCTTTCGAGAAGTTTCGGGATCTCGTCCGCGCCCAGGGCGGAGATGTGGCCTATGTGGACGACCCGGCGAAACTCCCCCAGGCAAAGTTCGTCGAAGTGGTGACTGCCGATCGGAGCGGGAACATTTCCCAGGTCCATGCCCGCCTGGTGGGGGAGGCAGCAGTGGCCCTGGGCGCCGGGCGCGCGAAGAAGGACGACCCGATAGATTATGCTGTCGGCTTCGTCATTCACCGAAAGGTCGGGGATTTCGTCGAACGCGGCCAGCCCTTATTCACTATTTTTGCCAACGACGCTAGCAAGCAGGCTGAAGCCCGGCGGGCCGTCCTGGCGGCTTTCGGATGGAGCGAAACACCTGTTTCTCCGTTGCCACTGTTCTATGATTGACTGAATTGCCAAGTTGTAGGGAGGTCTTCATGTGTGCGAAGGGAATTTTCGGGCAGGGATTTTCTTCTCATAAAATAGATTGCATAATCTATTAGTTTAGTGCATAATTGAGGCAGGAGTATGCCATGGCACGAATTTCTTTGCGCGTATACAACCGCGAAATCGAAGGCATGATCGAGGGTGGACAACTGGAAGAGGCCGTCGCCCACTGCCAGCACATCCTGAAAACCTTCTCGATGCATATCGAAACTTACCGGCTGCTCGGAAAGGCTTTTCTCGAAGCCCGCCGCTATACCGATGCAACCGATATTTTCATGCGGGTCCTGAATGCAGTTCCCGACGATTTTGTCGCCCATGTGGGCATGAGCATCATCCGCGATGACGAAGGCAAACTGGATGAGTCGATCTGGCATATGGAACGCGCCTTCGAAGTCCAGCCATCCAATCCTGCCATTCAGGGCGAACTGCGCCGCCTGTACGGGAAACGGGACGGCGTGGAGCCGCCCAAGATCCGCTTGAGCCGCGACGCCTTGGCAAACATGTATGCCCAGGGGGAACTCTTCAACCAGGCGATTGCCGAGATCCGTTCCGTCCTGGCCGATGACCCAAATCGCCCGGATCTTCAGGTCATGCTGGCGCGGGCTTACTTCCGGGTTGGGCAAAAAGTGGAAGCGGCTGAAATGGCTGCCCAGTTGCTCAAAAAATACCCCTACTGCCTGGATGCTTTGCGCGTCCTCGTGGAAGTCCTGCCTGGCACAGCGCGGGCGGAGAACACACAGGTCTACCGCCAGCGCCTGCGCCTGCTCGATCCTTACTCATCTTTCGTTACCGGCTCGGTTTTCAACTCAGACCAGGTGGCGGACGCGACGGTCAACCTCGAGCGGCTGGAATACCAGCCCGGCAGGCAAGCCGCCACCTCCCAACCGACCTGGGCCGCCTCGCTGGGCATCAAGTTGGAGGAAGAACGGCGCGCCGGTGCGCAGCCGGCCTGGCTGTCTGAAGGGCAGCCCGGATTCCCGACCGAACCTGCCCCGCCCGCAGCCGGGACCGAAACCGGGTCCGCCAAGGAGGGCGAAGGCCTGCCCGAATTCATGCGCACTGCGGGTTGGGAACAATCAGGCGATCAGCCAGGCGAGGCACCCCTCGGCTCCGGCGCGCAGCCTCCCGCCGATGAAATTGCCAAAGGCGAGATCCCTGATTGGCTGAAATCCCAAATTCCCCCCGAACTTTCTGAAACGCAAGCACCCGGCGCTGAACCTGCTCCAGCCGAGGGCGCCGATTTCCCCGATTGGTTGACCGGTATCGGCTCGGCGGCCAGCGGGTTGGATTCTCCCGAAGGGGCTGTGGGCGGCCAACTGTCAGAAGAAAAACCGGCCGAGCCAGCCTCCTTTACTCCAACCCCTGAAGCTGAAGGCGAGACCGGAATTCCATCAGAAGCCTCGGCCAGTTTGCCGTCCGAGCCGGAAACGCTTCCTTCTGCCCCGGAAGAGACGGGCGAGACGCGCCCGCTGGGCATCGAGGATGACACCATGGCCTGGTTGGAGAACTTGGCGGCCAAACAGGGCGCAAAACCTGAAGAATTATTGACCAAACCGGAAGAGCGCACTGGCGACGTCCCCGAGTGGCTGAAACAGACGGCGGAAGGCCAACCCGAGGACCTGGAACAACCGCCCGCCTCTGAGCAAGCACCGATTCAGCCGCCTGAACCATCGGTCGAACCTGCCGAGGCCGCGCTGCTCGAAACCAAACCTCTGCCTGACTTTCGCGCCGAACTGCGCGAGAGCGAGGAACCCCTGTCCGAAATACCTCCCTCAGAAGCGACGCCTGAAGGCGAGGCAGTCGAACCTCCCGGTGCCAAAGACGAGACCTTATCCTGGCTGGAAAACCTGGAGGGGCGGCAAGATGCAGGTTCGGAGGAACCACTGGCAGGGCCCGAAGGCGGCCCTGAGGTTGTGCCGGATTGGTTGCAGAAGATGGCCCAGGAACCTGAGGCGCCTGTAGCCGGTGATGTGGGCGCGCAAGCCGAAGGTCCGATGACTCTGCCAGAAGAGGCTGCTCCCGAGCCAGTGCTGCCCCAGGAATCGATTGCCGCAGAGTCAGAAATCCCGGAGGGGGCTGCCATCGAAGAGAAGCCTCCGGTTGCCGAGGAAGATATCACCATTACCACCTGGTTGAAAACTTTGGACGGTTCCGGCCTCCTGGCTGATGTCCCTCCCGCCCCGCCTGATGTCGAACCGTCCGGCACGCCAAAGGAAGGAATGCCGGATTGGCTAAAGGGCCTCGAAGAACAAACTGCCAAGCCAGTCGCTGGCAAGGAGGAAAAGCCGACCGGTGCGAAGACAGACCTGCCGGATTGGTTACGCGGAGGGGAGGCCCCTCTTCCCGAAGAACCCATCCCACAGCCTAGGCCAGGTGGGGAGGAATTGCCCGACTGGGTGGCGGAGGAGGCCAAACCGGAGGGGCCGGCCGCGCCCACTGTGCCGGAAGAATGGCTGCCGGTGGAAAAAGCGGAAACCCCTCCCGAACCTCTGGCAGAAACTTTCCCGAGCGTCGAAGAGCCAGCGGCTTCGGTTGCACCCGCTCCACCCCAGGCAATCGTCGCCAAAGGGACCGGTGTCCTGTCTCCCATCCCTCAGGAGGATAAGGATGCCATTCTCCTTTCCGATGCCCAGTCGTTGCTCCAAGGCAACCGCCTGGACGAGGCGATGAAAGAGTATGCCAAATTGATCAAGAAGGGGCGTTTGTTGGATGAGGTCATCCACGACTTGCGCGAAGCCATCTATCGCTTCCCGGTGGACATTATCGTCTGGCAGTCCCTGGGGGACGCCTATATGCGCGCCAACAGATTACAGGACGCGCTGGATGCCTATACCAAGGCGGAGGAATTGCTTCGATAACACAGCCCAACACTGGCTCCCGAAAGGGAGCCGGTGCTCTTTCGAGAATATTTCCCCTTGACAAGCGTCAGTCTTTGGATATAATTTATATCAAATTAGTCATAAATATTCTGGAGATGTAATGAGACCTATTTGCATGTGTCTGGGGCGGGGCTTCTAGCCGCCATCCCTTCCTAGGAAACAAGCCAACAGGCAAAGGACGGCAGGCGAGACCCCGCGAGCGATCGTTGTTCGTGAGGCGCAGCGCGCCGTCTTTTTGTTTCCTGTTGGCTGTTTTTGTTTAATGGTGATGCCATGACACTTGTTTCGTTCAAGACTCACATCCAAATACCCGCCGTGGCTGGTTTGGAGGAGCATGTTGGGAACACCCCGCTCCTGCCGCTGCGACGCGTAAATCCATCTGCGCGCGTCCAGGTGTACGGGAAAGCGGAATGGTTCAATCCCGGCGGCTCGGTCAAGGACCGCCCTGCTCTCAATATCCTGCGCACCGCTCTGGCAGAAGGAAAATTCTCTCCCGGAA
>JBFMCM010000075.1:0-4768 GCA_040754355.1 Chloroflexota bacterium
ATGATATGTTGTTCCAGTTTATCAATGACTTGTTTCTGCTCGTCAATGATGGATTTGACCAGATCCCCAATCGAGATAAAACCAACCAGTTTCTGGTCCTGGAGGACGGGCAAGTGGCGGATATGGCGGGTGGTCATCAGGGCCAGCCCCTGTTCGTTGGTTTGGTCCGGTGAAATGGTGACGAGGTGCGCAGACATGATTTCACGTATCGGGATTTTCTTGGACGATTTGCCTTTCAGGATTACTTTACGGGCGTAGTCACGTTCTGAGAAGATCCCGACCAACTTCTTGCCATCCAGAACAGGTAATGCACCCACATCTTTAGCCGCCATGATCTGAAGCGCCTCGAACACTGTCGCATCCGGTGTTGTGGACCAGATCTCCCTCCCTTTCTGTTTCAAGATATGCGTAATTGTTTTCATTTTTCCTCCAGTTTCCTGCCTGAGGGCTTATTGATTGACGAGCGCCAGGGTCGTAAAGAACATGCACATGCCAATGAGACCCAACACCAGGCCGACAATCGCCGTGGCGCGTGACCGGTCCTTGCCGAACAGGCCAGCCAGGCCGAGTATTACACCCAGGAAACCCAGGAAGGCGCTGGAGCCGCCGCAGACGAAGAGCGGAGTTCCAACCATCTGAATCCACTCCTGGGCGATACCCGTCAGGGCGCAGAGGCCGATTCCGAAAACGAGTGCAGCAGAGGCAATACCTAAGCCCAGGCTGGCATTGCCGAGGGTGTTGGGATGTTGTTCTTTTGACATACCGTCTCTCCTTTGGCGAAAAGGTGTTTCTTCTTTACTATCGGGTAAAAAAGTAATCAAGATGCCAGTGTTGGCGGTGGGACTGATTCCTCTGACGAGATCTTCGTCTTGACAAAGTATGATCCAATCCAGGCCGCTAAACCAATTAATAACAGTGCGAGAGCCTGGAAGACGATTCGCTCGAGGATGTCGTGAGCGACGTATAGTAAAAGGTCATGGCCAAGGGTAGCAACATCGGTCGTCAGGAAGGGAGGGATTCGAGGTTCGATAAATTGGTTCCACACCTTGTTTAGGGAAGGCGTTGCTGATATTCCCAAACCGAGCGCGATGGCACCTGCAATGAAAAACGGAATACCCCACCACCGCATCCAGTCTTTGAGCGAGCGGACGCCAAAGAGCGTAACCAGCAGGAGGAAGACCAGCGGCAAGAGCGGGGTCAGACGAAGAATAAGCCGTACCATACGGATGGAGGTGAGTGGATCGTCGCCGAGAGGGCCTCCGTCGGGCGAAGTGGTACTAGGCGTGTAAGGTTTGATGACCACTGCCTCATCGGGTAATTCTGAAGCGACATCCTCCAGCTGCATCAGCAGCATCGTGACGACATATGGGAGCATATCTTCTGGTGGATTACAGATCACCATGTTTTCGCCCCCGGTTGCGGAGGTCATCTGGGCAAGTTCCTCCTCGGTGCAGGGCGGCTGGGAAGTGACAAACTCCATGATGAGATCGGTCCCCGCCGGACCCGTCAGGCGGTCTTTGAGCGCAACGAGGGAGACTGATACCTGTTCGATATCGCCATTCAAGTATGCAAATATGTCATCCAGCACGGATTCAGCCATCACTTTCAGCTCATCAGGCGGGATGAGAATTTTCAGGATGGCTTCCCAATCTTCCGCCGTCAGATTTTTTAGGTATGATGGCATACCTCCTTCACCGGAGGAATCGCCCAGGCCGGCGTCGCTGAAACAGGTCTGCATCTGTTGTTGTTCTGTCTCGGTGGGTGGACGCTGGTCGTTGTAGAGTTCGTCGTAAGCCGTTTCCCCGACGGCTTGCCTGACACAATCTTGCACCTCGGGCGGGGCGGTCTGAAGTTTATTTTCTTCATTCACCGTAGTTGTACTCCCGCCATATTGTTCGAGACAGGATTGAATCGCTTGCATTTCCGCCTCGCTAGGCTGGTCCCGGCCGCTGGCGAGTGTGATGTACCTTTCTTCGCCAAATGCTTGTTCGTAACAGGCGCGCAGTTCGGGAGAAATGTCTTCGCAGACGATCGGGTTCTCAGCACATGGATTAATGGAAACGTCCGAGGTCAGAAGACGGCCAACGAGTGATGGCAGAGCCTGATAGATGTCCAGTTCGGCGAGGGCATTCTTATACAGCTTGGGGTTGAATAGTTGTCCCCCCAAGTTGAACAGGATCAAAGCCAACACTGTCGTAATAACGAACAATATGGCAAAGAGTGCGGCAATAAACCTTGCGACCCCGGTGAAGAATTTACGCATCATGTGCTCCTTCCGACCATGCCATTAGGATACAAGATTCCAGGATAATTTGCAACCCCTTTTTTGCTTTCAGGATGTTGTACCAGCCGGACCCGGAGGCCTGCTTTCGGCTATCTCGATATAATCCAGTGTGACGGTGTTTACCAACAAACCACCCAGGAGCAGCAGCAATTCAGTGACGCATTGTGCTTTTTCTTCAGCATCGCGCCTGCTCCAGGTTCGGCTCTTGATTTCGAGATAGTGACCCAGATCGGGTGTTTCAACATGATCCAGGTTGATGAAAAACTCTTCGTTTTTGTATCGCACCAGCCAGCGCAGGCGATCCTTGTCAATTGGCGTTTCGCCGCTCGGTTTGAAGTATTCGCGATAGAAACGTAGGCTGTTCGAAGCCGGGGCAAAGTACCGTATGCGGGAGAGGAGTACATCGTGAGCGAAATCGCCTTCCCGCGAAGGCCCGATGAGGGTCAATCGGGCGCGCACGCCAGTAATTTGGCCACTATCATCAACAGTCTCATCTTCACGGTAACGCAGCCAACCTTGCGTTAAGTCCTCGAAGCGGAAGTAGATGTCATGCTGGTGATAATGTTTTTTGCGGATGATATGAATTTCCGGCTGTTTTAGGGATTCCAGCACCGAATCAGGCTGCTCAAGTTTGACTTTGACTTGAACCTCGAACGATTCTTCTTCTGCTGAACCACCTAGCGCAACCAACTTTGAAAAAACCGATTGTTCACGGGCAATGAGGAAGGTATCAATTCTGTGTGCATACTCCTGGGCAGCGGCGGTCATTTCTGCTTCGTTCAGAGTTAATAGTTCTCGATCCACCATCAACCATTTTCCGTTGACCATCACATCGCTTACATCGGCGGCCTTCCCGGCGTAGACCAGTTGTGCGCAGGCGTTATCAGGATCGCGGCGGAAGCGCGGCGAGCTGTGCGGGGATGAGATATCCACCAGGATCAGGTCAGCGCGCTTGCCCGGTTCCAGCGACCCGGTTACGGGTCCGAGATGGAGCGCCCGCGCCCCGAGGCGGGTGGCCATTGCCAGGGCCTGCGCCGCCGGGACCGAGGTCGGGTCGTTACTGACGGCTTTGGCCACGAAAGCAGCCAGCCGGACCTCCTCGAACATGTCGAGGTCGTTGTTCGAGGCCGGGCCGTCTGTTCCGATGCCCACATTCAATCCCAGGCTTAGCATTTTCGGCACCGGTGCAAAACCGGAGGCTAATTTCAAATTAGACGATGGATTATGTGCTACGCCTGCCCCCGCATGAAGCAATGTGCGCATCTCGCCCTCGTCAATGTGGACACAGTGCGCGGCCAGCACTTTGGCGTCGAACAGACCCTGTTTCTTGACATATGGGATCACCGGCATGCCGTTCTCGCGGCGCATGGTGTCCACCTCGAGGGCGGTCTCGGCGAGATGGGTATGCAGGGGCACATTGAACTCAGCGGCCAATTGGGCCGTAGCACGCAGGATTTCTGGGGTGCAGGTGTAAGGGGCGTGCGGCGCAACCGAAGGGGTGATCAACGCGTGGCCTTTCCAGTGTTGGATGAAGTCACGCGCCGCGGCCAGCGAGTCTTCGAAGGCTATGGCGTCTGGTGAGGGAAATTTGAGCACCGTCTGGGCGCAGACGGCGCGCATCCCGGCCTCGGCGGTTGCTTTTGCCACTGCATCTTCGAAGAAGTACATGTCGGCAAAACAGGTCACGCCGGAGCGGATCATCTCTGCGCAAGCCAGTTGCGTGCCGAGGCGCACGAAATCCGGGGACACGAACTCGCGCTCCACCGGCCACATGTAGCCTTGCAGCCACACATCCAGCCGCAGGTCGTCCGCCAGACCGCGCATCAATGTCATCGGGACGTGGGTGTGGGCGTTGATGAGGCCCGGCATGAGGATTTTCCCGTTGCAGTCCACCACCTGGGCGCTCGAATATTCTTTCTGGACCTCTGTCTCGTTTCCCACAGCAAGGATCGAATCGCCGCCGACGGCCACTGCTCCGTGTTCATATTGCCGCATTTCATCGTCCATCGTCAGCACCAGGGCGTTCGTAAACAGGAAATCTGCCGTTTTGGTCATTCGTTCTCCTTCTCAGAGTCTTGTTTTAAGTCGCTTGAAACCACGGATAAACACAGATGTACGCTGATGTGCAAGGGCTTTATCTCACGGTTGCCAAGTGACCAATACTTCCAGGACACGCAGGTTCATCTCGAAATCGGTGTCGGTGTGATTGGTCAGTTCGACATCCAGGGCCGGAATGCCGTGCTCGTCGGCCCAGTCGGTGAATCCACCGGTGTAGACACAGCCAATATTTACTGGTGGATATGGATAAGTGGTTACCGCGGCGACCGCTTCCGCTAGGCGCAGCGTACTTTCCTCGGGAGGGAGGCCGCCGGCAAAAATTCCCAGGGCCGCGCTGTGATAGTTGATGATTGCCTCGAATGTATGCCCAAGGATAAATGCCGCCAATGCCTGCGTTTCGGGTTCTGAACCGGGCTCACTTCCAGC
>JBFMCM010000076.1:0-2191 GCA_040754355.1 Chloroflexota bacterium
GGGCTAACCACAGTTAAAAAGGATGAACACAGATTTTTGCTTGATAAATCTTCAAACACTCCCTGGAATTGGCTGAATATCCTTTTCATCGCTTTCATCTGTGGTTTGAATGAATTACCGAATGCTCTCAAAGATGAAATCGTTAGAGGAGCGGGCACCATGAAGGAAAAAATCTATGACTATGTGGTAATCGGAAGCGGCTTCGGCGGCTCCGTCTCCGCCATGCGGCTGACCGAAAAAGGCTACTCGGTCCTCGTCCTGGAACGCGGCAAGCGCTACGCGGACAAGGACTTCCCGAAGACCAACTGGAACATCTGGAAGTGGCTCTGGTTCCCCTACCTGGGCTGTTTTGGCATCTTCGAGATGGTTTTCCTGAACGGAGGAACCGCCATGCGCGGCAGCGGGGTGGGCGGCGGCAGTCTCATGTACGCCAACGTGCTGCTTGAACCGGACGACCGTCTCTTCGAGGCCCCCTCCTGGCACCACCTGGCCGACTGGAAGAAAATCCTGCGCCCGCACTACGATATGGCCAAACGCATGCTCGGCGTGGCGACCAACCCGCGCATGACAAAATCCGACGAAGTATTGAAGACCATTGCCATCGAACGCGGCACCGAGACCAGTTTCCGGCCCACCGAAGTGGGCGTCTTTTTTGGGGAGGAGAACATCACCGTCCCGGACCCTTACTTCGGCGGCCAAGGCCCCGAACGCGCTGGCTGCAACTTCTGCGGCGGCTGTATGGTCGGCTGCCGCTACAACGCCAAGAATACGCTGGTCAAAAATTATCTCTATTTCGCGGAAAAGAAAGGGGCGGAAATCATCGCTGAAGCGAAAGTCATAGACATTCGACCGTTGACCGTAGACGATGGACCATCCACCGTCAACGATCCACGCTACGAAATCATCTATCGTCGCTCCACGTCACCCCTCACCCGCCACTCTTCCGTCCTTGCCCGCAACGTCATCGTCTCCGCCGGGACGCTCGGGACCCTGGAACTGCTCTTCCGCTGCCGCGAGGTGACCCGCTCCCTGTCGCGTCTCTCGCCTCGGCTGGGCGACCTGGTGCGCTCGAACAGCGAAAACCTGCAGGGGGCCGTCAGCCGGGACAAGGATACCGATTATTCCAAGGGTATCGCCATCAGTTCGATCATCCGCGCGGACGAGGATACTTACATCGAGCCGGTGCGCTTCTCCGACGGCTCGTCGTTCATCCGCGTCCTGACTGCGCCTCTCGTCGAGAGCCGGCATATCCCCATTCGGTTTCTGCAAACCACATGGGAAATCATCCGTCATCCAATAGATTTCCTGTATGCCAAATTCTTCGCCCCCTGGGCACGGCGGATCACGATCCTGCTGATGATGCAGCCCCTGGAGGAATTGCTGCGCATGCGGCTCGGCCGCAACTTCTTCACCCTCTTCCGCCGGGGACTGGTGTTCCGACCCGAGGAGGGCCGACAACTTCCCAAAGGACCGGCCATCAGCAATGCGGTGACGCGTCAATATGCCGGCAAGGTGAACGGCATCCCTCAATCCACCTTCCTGGACAGCCTGCTGAAGTATCCCATCACAGCGCATTTGATGGGCGGCGTGCCGCTTGGCAGGGACGCGGAGGAGGGCGTCATCGGCCTGGACTTCCAGGTTCACAACTACCCCGGTCTGTACGTCGTGGATGGCACGGTCATGCCCGGCAACCCCGGCGTCAACCCGAGCCTGACCATCACCGCGCTGGCGGAGTATGCGATGAGTAAAATACCTGACAAATAAATCTAACAAAGAGAACAAAATGAGCCGGAGATTTATGCCTCCGGCTCATTTTGTTTTTTGTCTTTTGTTTATTTTATCTGCGTGCCTCCACATACACTTTCACCGCTTCCCTCATGAACTCCGCCAGCCTCGGGTCAATCTTGTCGAAGTTGGCTTTGAAGCGGGTATCAGTATTGTAACCTTCAGCCAGCCTGACCAACTGCTCCAGGCTGGGGGTCCAGAAGTAGTCCATGTGCCTGCGCCAGCGCTCCACGATGGCCTGGACCTCCGGTGAAGCCGCGCCCTTGGGCATGGCCGCGATCAGGTCCATGTAAATCCTGTTGCCTTCGTCCAGGATGCGCTGTTTTTCCTCGGCGCTGTAGGCCTTCCACTTGCGGTTCGAGGCACGGACAGTTTCGGGGTCATACATCTGCTCGGCCTGCCGGGC
>JBFMCM010000077.1:0-4597 GCA_040754355.1 Chloroflexota bacterium
TTCCCTGCCGGGCGAGGTAATCGCGGTAAGAGAATTCGTCGTTTTCCGGCGGTGTGCTCACTTTCCCGCGCAGACGGATGACCTCGCCGTACTGATAGGTCTCATCCCCCTCCACGCGGACGAGCAGCAGGCCGCCCGCTTGCAGGTCGCCGTCGCCCGTGTCCACTGCGGCGACGCGCACGCGCAGGTTGGTGTGAGCATCGCGCACGTCGGGCGGCGCGGCGACTGTCCCGGTGACGAGCAGGTCGTACTGCCGGTCGTTGTACCAGGCAATATGGTAGGCGTCTATTTTCGGGATCGAGAGTTGATAGCGAAAGGCTCCCAGGAGCAAAGCGACCAGGGATGCGCTGATCAGCAGCCAGGCGGAAACGGGCATTCCCAGGAACCGCACCGACAGGCGCGGCAGGAAAAGGCGTGCCAGGATCGCCAGCAGAATGGCCGTCCCCGCCAGCGCCAGCCAGACGAAGACCGGCAGAACCAACCGGCTGGCGAGCAGGATGCCGGTCAGGAACGCCAGCGAGGGCCACAGCAGCGGCAGGCGGGTGGCGACCTCGTCGAACTTGCTTTGCGGAACCTGGTCGGGAGTCTGCATCATGTCCCTCGGATAGATTGTACAGGCGAAGAGG
This sequence comes from Chloroflexota bacterium, assembly GCA_040754355.1. Lineage (GTDB taxonomy): Bacteria > Chloroflexota > Anaerolineae > Anaerolineales > Villigracilaceae > UBA877. The sequence goes on from JBFMCM010000077.1 coordinate 627, forward strand.
GGGAACGGCAAGCCTTTCCATTGACGTTTTCCGCGCCCGCGCATACAATACCGCTACAACTCAATAAAGGCCAGGGTGCCTCGCCCCCGGATGGGCAGGCCCAACGGCGAAGCCGGTGCAAGTCCGGCGCTGTCCCGCAACTGTGATTTAGCGATTAGCAATTAGCGATTGGCGGTTAGAAAAACCGCATTTCGCTAATTGCTAACAGCCAAAAGCTAATCGCTAATGAGTCAGGTCGCCCGCCCTGGTCGGTTCCGCCACACTCTCGTGGAAAGGAGGTGGGAACGGCCCGCTGGATTGCCAATCCTCCCTCCCCTGTCTCGTGCAGGGGATTTTATTTGACCAACTTCTTTGAGGAGAAAATCGAATGTTCCGAAAATTGACTTTTGCGATTCTGACCCTGGCTCTTTTCCTGGCCGCCTGCGGCAGCGCGAGCCCCGCGGCGACCGAACCTGCGGTTACTCTGCTACCTGCTGATTCCTCCATAACCCTGACCGACGGCCTTGGCCGGACCGTCAGCCTGCCTGCCGCGGCCCAGCGCGTCGTCTCGCTGACGCCCGCCGGGACCGAGATCCTGTTCGCTGTCGGCGCCGGGTCCCAGGTGGTCGGCCGCGACATGTTCTCGGACTATCCCGCCGAGGCCGCCGCGGCGGCCGACATCGGCGGCTCGATGGGCGAGTACAACCTGGAAGCCATCCTGGCCCTCCAGCCCGACCTGGTGCTGGCTGGCGGGATCAACCCGCCCGAACTGGTGGCCTCCCTGGATGACCTCGGCCTGACCGTCTACTTCCTGCCCAACCCGGTCACGCTCGAGGAAATGTATGCCAACCTGGAGACCGTCGGCGCGCTGACCGGGCACATGTCTGAGGCCGCCGCGCTGGTCGAGTCGCTCTCTGCCCGCGTCGCCGCGGTGGACGCGGCTATTGCGCCGCTCAGTTATCAACCGAGCGTCTATTATGAATTGGACGCCACCGATCCGTCCAATCCTTATACTGCCGGTCCCGGCACGTTCGTTGACCTGTTGATCCAGCGCGCCGGCGGCTACAACATCGGCTCCGAACTGGAAGGCCAGTGGGCAACCATCAGTATCGAAGCACTCCTGGTGCTGGACCCAACCGTCATCATCCTGGGCGACGCTGCCTACGGCGAGACGCCCGAGAAGGTTGCCGCCCGCCCCGGCTGGGACGCGTTGTCCGCCATCCAGAACAGCCAGGTCTTCGCCTTCGACGACAACCGGGTCAGCCGCCCCGGTCCGCGCCTGGTGGACGGACTGGAAGCCCTGGTGGAACTCCTGCATCCGGATTTGTTCAAGTAAAGGTAATTAGGTAAAAGGTAATCAGGGAGCAGGTATTCCCCTGATTACCTTGTTCCTGGTCGCCCAATCCCTGATTACCTAATCACCTAATCCCTAATCGCCTGCTCTTTTATGCGCCGCCTCTCTCCTTACCTTTCGTCTTTTTGCATTTTGCTTTTCGCGATCCTCCTTTCCATCGCCGTCGGCACGGTCTTCATCCCGCCTGCCGACTTGTGGCGCGTGCTCACCGGCCAGCCGCCGCAGACGGTGGAACAGGCTGCGGTCATCGTGCTGACCCTGCGCCTGCCGCGCACCGCCCTGGTCCTGCTGACCGGCGCGGCGCTGGGCGCCAGCGGCGCGGCCTACCAGGGCGTTTTCCGCAATCCGCTGGCCGACCCGTACCTGATCGGCGCGGCCTCGGGCGCGGGGCTGGGCGCTGTCCTGGCGATGAGTGTCCAGTGGCCGTACACAACGGCCGGGCTGCTGGCTGTCCCGGCGGCGGCTTTCATCGGCGCGCTGGCAGCGGTCTTCCTGGTCTATCTGCTGGGGCGCGTCGGCAAGACCGTCCCCACCACAAACCTCATCCTGGCTGGCGTGGCCTTCTCCGCCTTTGCCTCCGCGCTGACCTCCTACCTGATGCTGCGCTCCACCGGCGAACTACGGCGCGCTATTGCCTGGCTGCTGGGCGGCTCGGCGCAGGCTGGCTGGGAACCGGTGCTGGCTGTCCTGCCGTTCCTTGTGCTGGGATTGGTGGGACTTCTCTTGAGCGGACATACCCTGAACGTGCTGCAGTTCGGCGACGACCAGGCCTCCCAGATGGGGCTGCCGGTCGCCCGCGCCCGGACCCTCATCCTGCTGGCGGCCTCCCTGGCGACCGCCTCGGCGGTGGCTTTTTCGGGCATCATCGGCTTCATCGGTCTCATCGTCCCGCACCTGATGCGCCTGTGGTTTGGCGCCGATTACCGCCGCCTGCTTTCGCTCAGCCTGGTCGGCGGCGCGGCCGCCCTCCTGCTGGCCGACGTGCTGGCGCGCCTGGTCATGGCGCCGCAGGAACTGCCGGTGGGCATCGTCACCGCCCTGGCCGGCGCGCCGTTCTTCCTGTGGGCGCTGAGGCGGGCGAAGAATCAAGGCTATTGGTGATTTTGGAGTGCAGGGGCTTGCCCCTGCGTATTCCGACGGCGAGCCGTCGGACTCCAAAAGAAGGGAAAGAATGGATCTTGAGCAATGTTGAAAATTGATGGATTGTCGGTTTCATATGGCTCGCGGCGCGTCCTGCATAACGTTTCGTTGGAAGTGAACTCCGGCGAAGTGGTCGCCCTTATCGGACCGAACGGGGCGGGTAAATCCACGCTGGTGCGCGCCGCCAGCGGTGTCATCCCGGTGGAAAACGGCTCGATGCGAACCAATGGATCCGACTTGCTCTCGCTTCCTCCAATGATGCGCGCCCGCCACCTGGCGGTCGTCCCGCAGGCTGCCTCCATGCCGCCGGCTTTCACGGTCTGGGAGACCGTGCTGCTCGGTCGGACGCCGTACCTGAATTTCCTCGGGCAAGTATCTTCTAAGGATGAGGAGATTGCCCGCCGCGCCCTCTCCCGCGTGGACGCGCTCGACCTTTCCGAGCGGCGCGTGGGCGAACTTTCCGGCGGGGAGCAGCAGCGGGTGCTGCTGGCGCGGGCGTTGGCGCAGTCCACACCCATCCTGCTGATGGACGAGCCGACCGCCCACCTCGACCTCCAGCACCAGGTGGCGCTGATGGTAATGGCACAGGAACTGGCCCACAACGACCATCTGGCTGTGCTGGTGGCTCTGCACGACCTGAACCTGGCTGCCCGCTACGCCGACCGGCTGGCGCTGCTCGTTTCGGGTGAGGTCAAAGCCCAGGGAACGGCGCGGCAGGTCCTCGGTCCCGAAACGATCGCCGCGGCCTACGGCCTGCCAGTGGAAGTCATCCCGCATCCGTTCGCCGAGGATGTGCCGCTTGTCCTGCCGTCGGGAAGACCAACAGGTCATTCCTAGTGACTTGGAAAGGACTGATTCGTCCCCTGTTTTCTCTCTGAAAGCGGGGGCTTTTTCGTTATAATCAGATTATCTTAGAGGAGGTTCCTGATGACTGACCAAAAACCGCTCCACTGGACTCCGGCCCCTGGGCTTGGTTATTCGGTTGTCCGCCGCCCGGACGGCGGGATGACGGTCACGTTCACTGAGATTACGGACGCCACCATCCAGCACTGGCATGAGTTTGCGCTCGAGCACCTTCTGGGCGCCGACCGCCTGACGCGCAACCTGTACGACCTGCGCCAGGTGAAGGAAATTCCCGAAAAGGCCATCCACACGGCCATCGAGGTCAACAGCGACCCGGCGGCGCGTTTCATCCGCCTGGCGGTGGTAGTGGCCAGCCAGCAAGCGGCGGACGCCATTCGAGAGATTTACTACTCCGTCACGCCGGAGACCTCGGCGGCCATCAAGATCTTCACCGACATAGACGAAGCCGAAGCCTGGCTCAGCCGTCCGCTCGACCAGATTACGTAATTTTCAGTGACAGCAATCGTCCCACCCGACCAATTATGATTTCGACCCTGACGGTCGGCGCGCGTACCTTCACCTGGGGCGCGCGCACCTACGTGATGGGCATCCTGAACGCCACCCCGGACAGTTTCTCCGGGGATGGATTACTCGC
>JBFMCM010000078.1:0-3178 GCA_040754355.1 Chloroflexota bacterium
CAGGAGATCGAAACCGTTTACACCTTCGACAGCGGGGAACGTTATCCCAGCATTCGCATCCCGGTCGGGCAGGGCATCAGCGGGCGGGTGGTCCAGGAGCGCATCTCCCTGTGCATCCGGGACTACAGCAAAGAAAAGCGGGGGAAAATTCCAGCCTTTGGCAAAGGGGACGCGCGTTCCATCCTGGCTGTTCCCATGTTCACCGGTGTCGAGATTACCGGCGTCATCTCTGTCCAGTCTTATAAACCCGGCATGTATGACCCGGATGACCAGGCCGTGCTGGAAATATTGGCGGCCTATGCTGGCGCGGCCATCGAAAATGCCCACCTCTTCGGCCAGGTCCAGCGCCGCCTGCGGGAATCGGAATCGCTCCGGCAGGCCAGCCAGGCGGTTGCCGGTTCTCTCGAAATTCAACCGCTCCTGGAAAACATCCTCGAGGCTGCCCAGCGGGCCATCCCGGCCGCCGAAAAGGGCACCATCATGCTGCGGGAGGCTGATGACACGCTCCGCATCCGCGCCCTGACCGGTTACCAGGATAGCCGCTTGCTCAACCTGGCGTTTGGACCGGGTGATGGTTTCGTCAGGCAGGTCTTCGAAAGCCAGCAGCCTATCTGCATTGACGATGTGCATGCCAATTATCATGTTTCTTATGCCAGCCATATCGAAGAAGTCACCACAGTACAAAGCGCCATTTCCGCGCCGTTGACTGTGAAAGGCGAGAAGGTCGGCGTCATCTCCCTCGATAACGCCTCGCGCAAATCGGCCTTCACACAGGACAATTTACAACTGCTGGTCAGTTTTGCCTCCTCGGCGGCCGTTGCCATCCAGAATTCCCGCTTGTTTGGGCAAACCAACCGCCGCGCAGAGGAACTTGGCGCGCTGGCGCAGGTTTCTGCTGCCTTGCGCACCGCCGCCACGCGCGCCGAGATGATCCCGGTCATCCTCGAACAAATAGCCGATGTCTTTGGGATAGATGACGCCGCCCTGCTTTCATACGATCCTTCCAGCGGAGAGAATGTGGTCGAAGTGGCGCGTGGAAAATGGACGAAAGCCGTTGGAAGGCGGGTTCCGCCCGGGCAGGGTGTGAGCGGCGTGGTTGTACAAACCCACCTGCCTTTCTCGAGTGACAACGTCGTCGCCGATGAGCGTTTTGCAGCCAGGTCGTTGTTCCGCGAACCCGAGGCAGTGGTAGGGATGCCGCTCCTGGTGCAGAAACAGATTCTGGGGTCCCTCTGGATGGGCCGCCGCAAAGGGAAAGGCCAGACGGAGCCGCTCCCCTTCGCTGATGATGAAGTCCGCTTGCTTGGTTCGATTGCAGATATGACCGCCAACGCACTCCACCGCGCCCGCCTGCATGAGCAAGCCATCCGCCATGCTGAACAGATGGTCACCGTCAACGAGGTTGGGCATCTGCTCTCCGAGACCCTCGAACTGGACCAGATCTACTCCCGGCTCACCAAGGCCATCCACAACCTCATGCCGGACGTATGTGCCCTGTTCATTTCCCTCTACGACGAGCGCACCCGGACGATCACCTGTACCAGCGCGTACATGGACGGCGCGTTTGTGGATGTGCAAGAAATCCCTCCGCTGCCCTTCGACCCAGAAGGGTCAGGTAACCAGAGTCGCGTATTGCTCACCGGCCTGCCGCTCATTGTCAACGGCTCGGCTGCTTTCCTTGAAGAAAAACTGCACACAAATCCGGCCAGCGATTCACAGCAGAAGCCGGTATCTGCCCTGTATGTTCCCCTGTTTTCCAAAGGCGCCTCCATAGGTCTCATCCAGGTGCAAAGTTGCACGCCCAACCGTTTCGAAGAGCAGGATGTCAACCTGCTGACCCTGGTTGCCAATACGGCTGCGGTTACGATCGAGAACGCCCGCCTGTTCGTCGAAACCCAGAAACGGCTGCGCTACCTTTCGGCCCTGCACAACATTGATGCCGCCATCGGCGCCAGCGTGGACCTGCACGTGACCCTCAGCATCATCCTCGAAAATGTAACCAAAGAACTCAATGTGGACGCGGCTGCTGTGCTGTTGATGAATATACATACCAAAACGCTGGAATATACAGCCAGCCGGGGATTCCGCGTCCGTCTCATCGAAGGCATGCGCATCCGCCTGGGAGAGGGATTGGCCGGGCAGGCGGCCATCCAGAGGCGGCTGGTAAGCCTCGCGGACGCCGGTCAGGCCGGCCTCGACCTGTTCAACGAGGAAGGATTCGCCGTCCAGTATGCAGTCCCGCTCATCGCCAAGGGGCAGGTGCAGGGCGTCTTGCAGGTCTTCCATCGCTCCGCGCTGGAACCGGACATGGAATGGGCCAATTTCCTCAATACGCTGGCCGGGCAGGCCGCCATTGCCATGGACAACGCCCGCCTCTTCGAAGACTTGCAGCACTCCAACCTGGAATTGACATTGGCTTACGACGCCACCATCCAGGGCTGGTCACAGGCTATGGAACTGCGCGACAAGGAGACCCAGGGCCACACCGAGCGCGTCACCGAATTGACCATGCGCCTGGCGCGCGAAATAGGCCTTGGAGACACCGAAACGGTGCATTTGCGCCGAGGCGTGCTCCTGCACGACATCGGCAAAATGGGCGTCCCCGACTCCATCCTGCTCAAACCTGGCTCGCTGACACCCGAAGAATGGGAAATCATGCGCCTGCATCCTGTCTACGCACATGAGATGCTCTCAAATATCCCATATCTTCAACAGGCGCTGGCTGTTCCTTACTGCCACCACGAAAAATGGGACGGCACGGGTTACCCGCGCGGCTTGAAAGGCGAACAGATCCCGCTTACCGCCCGAATGTTTGCCGTGGTGGACGTATACGATGCCCTCACGTCAGACAGGCCGTACCGCGCCGCCTGGAGCCAGGAACGGGCGCTCGAATATCTGCGCGAACAGTCCGGCAAGCATTTCGACCCCCATGTGCTAGAGGCCTTCCTGAGGCTGGAGGTGTGAGGTAAGAATCCAGAAAAAGGGAGCGTGCGGGTGCGAAGTGCCGCACGCTCACTTTTTCCGATTGTTTCCCTCGATTGATTACAAATATGTCTCCAGCAGGCTGCCCACTTCCACCATGTTGAAGATCGGGCCATCCACACAAACCAATTTCTCCCCCAGGTTGCAGCGTCCGCACTTGCCCAACCCGCAGTGCATGCGGGCTTCCAGAGTCACA
>JBFMCM010000079.1:0-4620 GCA_040754355.1 Chloroflexota bacterium
TGGGCCTGTCAGTACAACCCAGGTAGTCAGTTCTGCGATCATGGGTGTGGGGGCGGCCGAGCGTTTCAACAAAGTACGCTGGGGGGTTGCGCGTGAGATTGCCATGGCCTGGCTGATGACCATCCCCGCGACCGGATTGCTGGCTGCAGGTATATATTGGATCATCATCCAACTTATTCCCTAGAATTGATCAGATCCGCGTAGCGTAAATCTTCGTATAGCATTATGAAAACAAGCCGGACTAACCGCCGGCTTTTTTCTGTTGGATATTTTATGAGTCAATCAGGAGACCTTAATTCTTTTCCTTCTCTTCCTTCTCCTCTTTCTTTTCCTCGGGCTTGTTTTCGTCTTTACCCTGCAGCCCTTCTTTGAACGAGCGAATGCCTCCACCCAACTCCTTGGCGATCTTCCCTATCCTGCCGACACCGAATAGTAAAACGATAATCGCCAGGATGAGAAGCAATTCGGGTAAGCCAAAACTTTTGAACATGGTAACTCCTTTATCGTTACAGGTTATTTTACTATGATGCCTGCGCTCTGCTCTTGCGGCCAAGAGCAGCCAGGAAACTGAGGGCGATGCTGATGAGATACAAGAGAAGCAAGGGAGCCATAACGATGGACATGTTGATCGGATCCGGCGTGGGGGTGATCACCGCGGCCGCAATTGCGATGACGACGATCGCAATGCGCCAGCCCCTTGCCAGAACGCGCGGCTGGAGGATGCCCATCATGGTAAGGATATAGACGATCAGGGGAAACTCGAACGCGATTCCCATCCAGAACAGGATGCCGGTCACGAAGTTAATGTAGGACGAAACGCGCGGCAGCGCCTCGATGCCCATAAAGTTCAACAGGAAGGGCAGGGCGGTGGGAAGCAGGAAGTAATATGAGAACGCAATTCCCCCCGCGAAAAAAATCAGGACCAAAGGGATACCTACCAAACCGAATTTCTTCGCCCGCGGCATCAAGCCGGGTGCGGCAAACAGCCATAGTTCGAATGCGATGTAAGGTGAGGCCAATACGATTGCTCCCAGGAACGCCACGCGCATGAACACACCTACCGATTCTGTGACATCAATGGCGGTCAATTCGTCCATTCCGCCGATGGGGAGGGACAGGAAATCAACCAGATCAGGCGTAAATACAAACATCACTGCCACACACAGGACCAGCGCGATCAGGATGCGGAATAGATGCTTGCGCAGGTCTTTCAGGTGTTCCATCAGAAGCGCCGGTCGCTGGACCGAGGCCGAGAAAGCCTCGGGCAATTCGCTCTCTTCCGGGATTCTGTTCAGGAAGGAGATGAACTTCTTTCCCAATCGGAAAGGGGAATTGACCAGCCACCAGATGGCCCGGACAGGAAAAGTGAGAATGCGCCAGATGGTGACAAGAAATTTGCGCATGGCCTATCTATTTTTCCTTTTCCGAGGGAACTGAGCGTTTGTTTTCGCTCGATATCTTTTTTGGTTCATTGCCAATTGTTTGCTGGATTTCTTCCAGCCCCGATTCGCGCATCAGGCGGTTGGGTAAATTTTTCAACTCCCGGCCAGTCTCCTTGATCACTTTCCAACTATCGGAGCGGACCAATTTATTCAGGCTTTTACCCAAAGCCCTGCCGGTCTTTTCCAGGTCCTTGGGCCCAAAGATGAGCAAAGCCAGGAAGAGAATGAACAGGATTTCGGGGATACCAATGCCAAACAGATTCATAGACTTGTACTTTTTATGAAAAGATAGGATATTGACCAGAGAGTGATTATACACCGCCTGGAGAGGGCTGAATCAAACTACGTACCGCTTTATGCAGTACGTAGTTTCCGGTAAGGATATAAACAGCGCGATTCGTGCAAGACTAGATTTCGATCTTTTCGCGTAATTTTCCAGCAAAACCATGCGAAACGACTTCAGCATGGGCGGCTTTGTGCAGAAGTTCGATCAGTTGCTCTTCCGAAAGCATGACCGGCTCGGAGAGAATCTTCCCGGTTTTCCAGGTAGATATCCGAACAGTTGCCTGCCTATCATCATCCGCAGAGAGTTTTTCGATCCTGACCTCGTGGTCGGCAATGTCCATGGAAACGGATGCAATGACTTTCACCTGCGCTTTCTTGTTCATCTCGACCATCCTTCGTGGAACGTTTGCACGAAGTATATCACCAACAGGTTGGGTCACTGCGCCACGTAAACCGAGTCTACAATCCCCACGATGACCGATATCACACACCCGTCCGGGTTCTTGAGCGCTTGGCGGTTACCATTCCCCTCCCGGTTGACGAGAACGGTGTCTCCTATCCCCGCGTGGGTATTGTCCAGGGCGATAAAATCCTCGTTAGTCTTTTCCCCCTCCAGGCCCAATGGCTGAACGACCAGCAAACGCCGGTTCTTGTAATCCCGGTGGCTGATGGTGGTCACAACTGTCCCGACGACTATTCCAAGGAGCATCTAAATCTCTCAGGTGTACTGATTCCAGCCGCGCTTCAAAGTGAAATCGAACTCACCGTCCGGGCGGACCTCCAACTCGTCCACTACCCCGACCAGCGCCAGATCCACGGGGACGAACTTGATATCCTTCATGGCCAACGCCGCCTCGCGCGAGCGCGTCATCACACACAGGTCACCCGGTCCCGCGTGGACGACGTCCGCGGCGACCTGCAGCGCGCCGACCGGCTCCAGTCGTTTGTTCAACGGCTGGACAACGAGTAGTTTCACGCCCTCCAGACCCTGGTACTTGAGCGTGCAGATGGCGCTGCCCTTCACCCGTCCGAACAGCATGGTTTATTTGACTCCCGTACTCTTCAGTACGCGCTCGATGATGACGTCCAGCAGGGACTGGTCAATCTGGCTGCCCATTCGGGCGACGACAGCCTCCCGGATGCGGGCGTGTAAGTCTGAGCCTGTGGGAGCAGCCGGGACTTCCACCGCAGGTCCCGAGGTCCGCGAGGCAGGCTGCTGTGCAATGTACGGCCGAACCGGCGCGCAAGGCGGGTTGTCGGGCTGGCTGCGCACCAGTTGCACCCCCAGCCGGTTGGCCTTTTCGTATGCCAGTTCGGTCAGACCGACATCATCGCTGACCGTCAGCGACATGATGCCGCGTTTGAACAAGTCTTCGATGTCTTTTTCGGTGTAGAACTCTTTCGGCATGTTGCCTTCCTTCCTGTAGGTCACGCTTCCGAAGTGGCTGTTGCGTTACAAACGTGACCTACCGCATCTACGAACCTTCACGACCTTCCAGGTTTTCGAGCGCCTGGATAGAGGCATTCCTGGCTGTCAGGATTTCTGCTTCCGAACCCGACAGCCACATACGACCGAAGCGCCCAACGGATGTGACATGCACAATCTTTATGCTGGCGGTCTTTTCTGCTTCATTGCACGCATAGTTGATATAGGCTGCCGGGGCACATTCCAGCACCAGCATGGTTTCGCCAGCCACCAGCATGTTGCCGCGCCGGAAACGGTTGATCAACTGCGCCTGGTATGGGTCGACGCGCGTGATGACCTGGATCGAGACCACCTGCGGTTTGATGCGGTCCGCGGCGCGCAACCCCAGCCGGGCCAGGACCACATCCCCGGCCTCGATGACCGCTGCCTGGTTGGGGGAGTGCACCTCGAACATGCCGAACTCGCGTTCGACGATCTGCGCGCCGGGATGCACCTCCGTGGCCTTGACAGCGATGTCCACTACCCGGAAGACCTCGTTACCAGGGGCCATCTCCACGTACAGGGCCGCCATGCCTTCGGTCGGCAGGTCGCCCTGGGTGATCGTCCCGACGAACGAGGCGTACTGGGGCTGCATCCGGTCCAGGTAGCAGTAGCAGCGCAGCGAAAATGCTTCAGGCATGAATGATCTCCTTGTTGTCCTCTTCAATGGACTGGATCGTGTAACGCGATCCCGATCGGGGTGACCAGCAGCGGATCGGGCGGGACCTGCGTCCTGATCCCGGTATACTCTTGGATGACCTCCGCCATCCCGGAGAAGGCCGAACAGCCTCCGACCAGCGTGATCGAATCCACCTCCCGGCCGCGGACATGCCGCTGGATGATGCTGCCGACTTTCTCCATCACCGGGCGGACGACGGGGAAAAGCCTGGATTGCTCCTCCGGCCGGATCTTCAGCGCCTCGGCCTCCTCCAAACTGACGCCCAACGCCCCAGCCAGCACCAGCGAGAAGTGTGTCCCGCCAGTGGCCTCATCAGCCGAATAGACCACCTTCCCATCTCGGAGGATGGCGATGCCAGTCGTCCCGCCGCCGACATCCACAATGGCACCTTCCCGGAGATGCAGGACGTTGTTGGCTGCGCTGGGTTCATCCAGTAGCCCGGAGCATTCCATCCCGGCGGCCTCCACCACGTTGGCCGTAGCGCGTACTTCGACCTGCGGCACACCCGGCGGGAATCCGCTGGCGGCTCGGGTCAAATCGCGGCCGATGCGCCGTTCTACGCGGGATTTCATGCCGCGCAGGAGGTCGGTCGCGCCGACGAAGTCCACCACCAGGCCGTCGCGCACCACCTGGGCGAACTGCCATTCCCCGGCGATGGGATTCCCAGCCTCGTCCAAAACTGCCAGCACCAGGTAGGCCGTCCCCAAGTCCACGCCGACGCGCAGAGGTACATCAGGGGGCAGGGGGAG
>JBFMCM010000080.1:0-9172 GCA_040754355.1 Chloroflexota bacterium
AAGTTCACCCCGGATGCGGTGGATGTTCCCGGCCGGGATCGGGACGCTCTCCAGTAGACTTTCGGCGACCATTCGATAATTGCTGTCGGGGTGATCGGGAGGCACACAGCGTTCGTCGCTCCAGAAGAGATGAACGGATTCCCAGGCAATGCGGGCGGAATACTCCGGCGACGCCAGCCGCGCGTACAAGGCGCGCGGGGTGCTGCCGCCCGAAAGGGCAACCGCGAACCGTCCTCTGGCGGCGACCGCCTCCGCTACCCAACGCGCAAACCAATCGGCGGCAGTCTCCGCCAGCGCGGCGGGGCCGGATACAACATGGAGATTCATCTTTACATCCTTGTTCGGTAAGCCATCGTTCCGCTGCTCACTGTCTGGTGGAGTCTATCACCAAGGCTGTCGTACGCATATCCCGCATTGACTTTTTCCCCATTGGGGCTGCCAGGCGGGATACTCTCACCGTTCATATGGCGTGGGATAACGCTATAATATGCCCAGGAGCACAGCCATGGCCAAACCAAAGAAGATTCCCCGCAAGAACCGGAAGCGCCCGATTGCCGTGACCATCATCGTCCTGCTGGCAATCGGCGAGATTCTTCTGCGCCTCTATTGGGTGGCACATTACATCTTGCAAACCGAAATCTGGCTGAACGGTCTCCCCTGGCCGCTCTGGGAGGCACAAGGACCGACCGAGGCAGGCATGGAATTTGCCGCCGCGGCTTTCCGCCTGCTCTGGCTGCTGGTCGCCATTGCAGTGCTGATCGGCCTGCTGCGCATGAGACGCTGGAGTTGGGTGGTGCTGGTTTTCTGGGTGAGCGTCTCGCTTTCCATCGGCATCGTTCATTACTTCTACCGTTCCCTCAGCGCCTTCAACCCCTCGGACTACGCCGTCATGGCCGCCGATATGGTGCTGGTCTTTGCTCTCAACCAGTCCGATGTCCAGCGCATCTACGGCATAAGGAGGGACGATGTCGAACACCTCGGATGACCGCTTCGTGACCATGCCTGCCTCTGCCAGCGATGCTGACCTCCTGCGCCGCTTCGAGCCGATCTGCCATTTGACAAAAGGCGAGCAATTCTATCCGATGGATGTGGAATCCTACGTCCGTGAGTGCAGCCTGTGGGAGCACACTCCCGAAGGCGGCGAAGCGGTGCTCGTCCGGCAGGGGGAATTGAGCCTCGAGGAACTGGTCAAGCCCCGCCCGGCGCCCTTCCGCACCGTCCACTTCCTGCGTTTCATCGAGACCCTCAGCCTGACCGAGGCGGCCCAGGCGCTGGCCGCCCAGGCACGCCTGCGTTACCGCCTGCGCAACTTCTTCCACGCCGGGCTGGGACGCCTGGCGCGCGGCGGCTTCCTGCCGCGCCTGGCCGACGCCGCCTTCTCGCTCTCGTTCCTCTTGCGCGGCAAGGTCTCGGCCGCCACCGCCGCGACGGCCGAACTGGCCTACAACCGCATGAGGCGCAGCGAGAAGCGCAATGTCTATTACGCCCGCCTCGTCCGGCAGAACGGCTGGGTCATCCTGCAATACTGGCTTTTCTATTGCTACAACTCCTGGCGCTCCGGCTTCCACGGCGTCAACGACCATGAATCGGACTGGGAAACCGTCGCTGTTTACTTGTATGAAAAAGACGGCCTGCTTCACCCCGAATGGGCTGCCTACGCCTCCCACGACTACAAGGGCGACGACCTGCGCCGCCGCTGGGACGACGCTGACGAGTTGACGGTCGAGGACGGGCATCCGGTCGTTTACGTGGGGGCCGGGTCGCACGCCGCCTATTTCCGTCCGGGTGAATACCAGGCCGAAGTCAACCTGCCGCTGCCATCCTGGCTGACCGGCGTGGTGCGCGCCTGGAACCGTTTCTGGACCGAGGTGCTGGACCAGCCGCCTGCCAACCCCTTCCGCATCCCGTTCGTGGACTACGCCCGCGGCGACGGCCTGCGCATCGGACCCGGAGACTGGTCGCCGGAATTCGTGGACGAGTCCACTCCCTGGCTCAGCCAGTACCGCGGCCTGTGGGGGCTTTACGCCCGCGACCCCATCTCCGGCGAGAACGCCCCCGCCGGGCCGATGTACAACCGGGATGGGACGCCGCGCGCGGCCTGGTACGACCCGCTCGGCTTTGTCGGCCTGGACAAGGTCCCGCCTCCGCCGCAAGCCTTGAAATTGCTGGAGGCCGAATGTGCTCAGATTACCGCCCGCCAGAACGAACTGGGGAAACTCATCCCGGATAAGAATAACAAATTGCAGGCGCTGGGCGTCAAACTGCGCGGCATGGAAGAGAGTCCGCACCTGGCAAAGCAGTACGCCGCGCTGGAGAAGCAAATCAACTCCCTGGCCGAGGAGGTCAAGGGGCTGCGCCGCGAGCATTCCGAGAATTCGGCCCTCTTGCAAGGCCTGGCCTACCGCCTCGACGGACTGCGCTCCGGCCTTACCGGCGACCCGCGTTCCCACATCCGCCACCTGGCGGCCCCGGTCGAGACCGTCGAGGCGCGTTTCAGCAACGCCGCCGAGACCTGGGCGGCCATCAGCCTGAGCCTGATGCTTTTTGCTATTGCCGGATTGGTCTTCTTTGTTCCCAATTATCTATGGGCCGGGCTGGCCGTGATTTTCGTCCTGTTCGTGGTGCTCGAATCCATCCTGCGCGGGGCGTTCGTTCCCACGGTGGCGCGCATCAGCGTGGTGCTGGCATTACTGGCAGCGTTCATCCTGTTCTTCCATTTTTGGAAGTATGTCATCGTGGGCGTGTTGGTGGCGATGGGCGTCTACTTGCTCTTCGAGCGTTTGCGGGAGTTGACGAGTTAGCCCCATGCTTGTAGGTCCCGCTTGCAGCGGGATAATACCAATCGTCACGCAGGATGCGTGACCTGCTAAGGGTCATAAAAACCCCTCCCCTGCGGTGGTTGAGTAGGGTGTCGCGGAACGAAGCAGGGCAACGCGCCTGCAACCCGGTGCTAGATGGCTTTGTGACTTGTAATGGTCCGTGCCGCGATTACTGCTACGGGAATGAGGGTGACCAACAGCAACGCGCGGACTTCTGGATAGGCGATCTCGGAGACCACTTGTGATTGCACAAGAACATCATAACATGCGCCAACACCCCAAAAGAAGGGATAAATCAAAAGTGCGCTATTCCCTAACCGAAATATAGTGGCATACATCAATCCCACAAAAATAAGTTTCCCGAACTCCGGCTGAAAACCCACATGGTGGAACGCGTAGAAAATTGCGGTGAGTACAATCGCAGGCACAATTCCAAAAGCGCGTTCGAACAAGGTTCTTTGGAAACTATAAAAGAATACCACTTCAAAAACGCCCGTTAACATGATGTAAACCGCTCGCCAAAAAACCGGCGCGCTCAGTCGAAAATCGGTTGGAAGGGGATTCTCGGACAAAAACATGAAAAACAGGAGTGTCCCAAGCACGAGGTTGATTGGAAGGTAGATATACCATTTCTTGAAACTCAGGCCGAAGTCAGTGAAGTCATTTTCGGTTCTGAAAATGTACATCAACGGGAAAAGAATACCCGCCAGGATAACCATGGCAATATCCCTGAGAAAAATGGATAGCCAAGGAATATCCTTGGCGGGTATCATCGCTGCTGATAGGGCAATGACTATCACGCCAGTTGTGGCGGCTATCAGAGTAGACCAAGACGGTTGCCATCGAAAGAGCTTTGAGAAGATATCCTTCGTCATGGATGTTTCTCCTTGAGCGTTTTTCTTCGCTTTGGCTAATATATCATTGCCCATCAAACTGCCGGAGTCTGTTTACGTCGTTTGCGCGGGAACCTCAACCGCCGCCTCCGGCGCCAGCCCCTCAAGGGCTTTTATCTCGCGGTAGGTCAGCGTCCAGACGCTGGACTCGTAAATCATGTACCAGCCGCTGATGAGGGCGAGGGGGGCGAACAGCACTGTGAAGAAGAACGGCAAGGCGATGACGAGGCCGATGATCCCGGCCAGGATTGCGCTGGTGAACAGGCTGGCGATGCCGAAAACAATCAGACCGGGAATGGCGGCTACAATGACCGCCGGGATGAGCAGGATGACGTAGACTGGGATGAGCAGGAAGAACACGATCATGCTCACAATCCCAAAGCCGATGCCGATGCCGAGCATCACCAGCCACATCAGCGCGGCGCTCTTCCAGTTGCGCTTGAACATGGCCCAGCCGCGGCGGAAGGATTCACCCACGCGGGTCTCTTCGAGGGCTGCGGCGCGCACAAAGAATTGGCGCAGCAGGCTGAGGAAGACCATCAGGATGATGAAGGCGAAGAAGAACAGGAAGGCGCACCCGATGGCAGCGATCGAACCGGCGGCCGCCATCCCGCTGTCACCGTTTATCACGCTGTTGAAGAACAACACGCCCAGGCCGATAATCATGGCCACGAACAGGATGGCGGGCAGGCTGATGATGAGGTCAATCACCCAGATGCGGAAGGCGCGCCGCGACCAGCCCAACTTCCAGCCCTGCTTGAAGCCAACCTTGGCCCCGGTCTGCTCGTACTCATCCACCATGCGCAGAATGGCCGTCTCTGACGGGTAACGAATGAAAGTCAAAATGACAGCCACGATGAGGATGAATACCAGGAAAGCCACTCCGATCCAGATGAAGGTGGAAACGTGCTGATCAGGATTCTGGAACAGGGGGGCGACATTCTGCTCGTACCAGGTGTTGAACTCGTCCCACATGGGGCCAGGGTGGTACGTATCAGGGCCAAAGGGGGGCTGCCCGGTATCGCCGCTGAACTGGTAAGAGGAGCCGTTCGCGCCTCCACCTCCACCAGCCGTGAGCGCCAGCAGGATGCCGAAGATCCAGAGAACTTTATAGTTCCACAGGATATGCCAGGCACGCTTGAGAATCTTTCCAATGTCAATCATGTTTGCTTCTCCTTTCAAGAAGTGAAGTCGTTGCTATTAACCCTCGCCAAGGTTCGGCTGAATTCCGATATTCCTTTCAGGGAAATGTGCTGCATAAAGGTAAATCTGCCAGAAATTTAACCTTCGCGAGGGTGAAACCAATGAGGTCACGAATGGAACGGCCCAGCCATTACTTTCATCGGCCTGGGCCCGCGCTGCAGCCACCAGGCCGCCAGCCAGCCCCAGTAGAGCAGGACAATGCCCGCCTGCCAGAGGAAGCCCTCGAACAGGTTCACGCCAAGGATATTCACATCGTTCAACGCTGCGAGCGTGGACTGCATCCCGCCCGCCTGCCCGTCAAAGGCGCTCATGGCGGCCTCGAACCAAATCGCCTGCTGCCCGCCGCTTAACCAGTCGGCGCTCCCCAGCAGGCCGGTGGCGTCCGCGACGGTGACTACGCCAGAGAGCGTGAATACCGTCCGCATGAAGAACCAGGCCAGCATCAACCCGGCCGGGACGAGCCACCAGGCCAGCGAGCCGGGTTTCGGCGGCCGGTCACGCAGGGCGCGGCGCGGCAGGTTCAGGGTCAGGTTGGAAACGAACCGCTCGGCGGGCATGAACTCCGGGGAGGGCGCGGCCTGCAGCAGGTCCGACACTTGCCGCAGGTCCTTCAGTTCCTCCCGGCAGGCCTCGCAGGAGGCCAGGTGCAGTTTCATTTCCACCAGGCGTGTGCCGTGCAGTTCATTGTCCATGTAAGCGTTCAGCAGGGTGCGCATGTCTTCATGCATAGTCGTACTCCATTTGCAGGACTTGCGTCTTGAGCAGTTCGCGCAGGCGGCTGCGGGCGTAGTTCAATCGCGACATGACCGTGCCAATCGGGATGTCGAGCACCGCGGCAATCTCCTGGTAGGAGAGTTCGCCATACTCGCGCAGGACGAGGACGCTGCGAGCCGCCTCGGGCAGGGACTTCATCGCCTGCTGGAGGAAAGCGGCCTGCTCTTTGGCGATCACGGCCGCTTCGGGACCGGGAGCCTGGTCTGTGACCATTTGCTTTTTCTCGTTCTCGATCGGTTCTTCGGTCTTGCGCCGCAGCACGTCCAGCGCGGCGTTGACAGCGATGCGGTAGAGCCAGTTGCGCAGGGAGGACTCAGGGCGGAACGAAGGGAGGTTGAGCCAGGCCCGCAGGAAGGCTTCCTGGGCCATGTCTTCCGCCAGCCCCGCGTCGCCGCACAAACGATAGACCACGTTGACGACGCCGGTGTAGTGCCGGCGGACCAATTCTCCGAAGGCGCTGCGGTCGCCATCTTGAGCCTGTTGGATGAGGCGGAGTTCGGTTTCCGCAGTCTGGTCGAATGCCACGCTGTTTCCTCTCGATGGGTGTGTTGACAATCTCTATACGAGGTTTGGGGTTATTTTATTCGGAATTTCAGGAACCTCCCGAAGGTTCCAAACCTTCGGGAGGTTCACAGGTTAGATAAAAGTCAGGAGGTCTGCGTTATACTTGCTCAATCACGTTGATGAGGAGATGCTGATGAACCCCTTCCTTGCCCTTTTTATAACCCTTGTAGTTGCCCTGGTGGAAATCCGCGCCCTGGATTTCGCCGCCCACCGCGGCTGGCTCGAAAGCCGCCTGAGCCGCAAACTCATTCACATCTTGACCGGCCCGCTGTTCGTATTGTGCTGGCTGCTCTTCCCCGACAAGTTCTGGTACGAACGCTGGCTGGCAGCACTCGTACCGCTGTTGTTCACGGTCCAATTTGCGTTGATCGGGCTGGGCGTGGTCAAGGACGAGGCCTCGGTCAAGGCCATGTCGCGCTCCGGCGACCGGCGCGAGATCCTGCGCGGTCCGCTTTTCTACGGCATCATCTTCGTAGCAATGACGATTATCTACTGGAAGGATTCCCCCCTCGGCATGACGGCTGTCATGTTGATGTGCGGCGGCGACGGTCTGGCCGACATCATGGGACGCGGGCTGAAATCCGCACACCTGCCCTGGAGCAGGGGCAAGACCTGGTTCGGCTCGCTGGGCATGTTCCTGGGCGGCTGGGCGCTGACGATGCTCATCCTGGGCATCTACGTCCTGGCGGGCGCTCCCGGTTTCGGACCCTTTACCGGTTACCTGCTGCCGGTCACGATGATCGCCCTCGCTGCGACTCTGATCGAGTCGCTGCCGCTCAAGGATGTGGATAATATCACCGTCACGCTGGCTGCGGTGGCGCTGGGGTACCTGGTGTTCTAAACAATCAGCCCTCGAGGTCAACAAAGACCTCGAGGGCTTTGGTTCTCGGCACACGGCTGCCATTAACTTGGCATGATCAAACTCAAAGGGCCCTCCGTGCCGCCATCTGTTTCTCCGGCGAGCCTAAGAACCCTATGAACTATTTCATCCGACATCCACATCCCGGATTGCTGGAGGCCTTTGACATACGGGATGATGGAATTCGTCAGCCCGCGCGCTTTGGCCTCCAATAAAACTTGCAGAGTTCCCATATATTTCAACCCAACTGCGCCAGCGGCCCGCCGCCCGATGGGTTCGTCGAGCAGGACAGTACAGTCCCGGTTCTCGAAGGCGAGGGCAATCGCCGCGACCTCACCCGAACTCAGGTCCAGGGCGATCCAGATGGTGGGGATGGTCAGTTCCGGGTCCTGGTACTGCATCCAAGGCAGGTCGAAAGGGCTGGGCACGTTGTAACCCATAAAGCGGGCATCGAGAAGGTCTTCCATCACCACAGAAGGCATCCAGATTTCATCGAACAGTTGCGGCAGGAAGTCCAGCGCGCCGATGCGGTGGAGATTAATTATCGGGGAGATGCTGCACGTGGCTTTTTCCATATTCTTTCTCTAACTCGTTCAATTCGGCTTGGAGGGGAAAGACCTTATAGAATCCCAGGCTGAACAGGAATTCGACATGTGAAATGCCAGCCAGTTTGGCAGCCCGCTCAGAGGAAAGTCTGTAGGCTCCATACAGTTTGGCTGCCACCATAATCGGGATCTCCCGCCAAAATGGCAACTCTATCTTTGCCAGTGGTTCTCTGCTTAACTCTTCGGTTTGTTGACCGCTTGCGCGACTGTCGTATCTGACCATGACTGCCTTGATAGTGAAGATTAGAATTACCTGCTGATATTGTACAGTATAACCTGAAGAATGGGAAATTTTCGGGAAAGTTGTAATGGAAGCGAGATAATTTTTGTAACCTTTGGCGCGCAAAAATCCCCTAACCTGAAATGTCCGTTGCTGGGTTTATTGTCTTCTTGCTGGCGTTTTTATTCCCCTCACCTTACCTTTCACGCCGGGCGGAGGGCCTGGAGTAAAGCGCCTATCGCGACTGATCTGCACACAGCTGTGCATCGTTGGATGTGCTCATGCAGGTCAGGAACTCGGTCCAGATGACGCCCTGGGCTTCCAATAAGGCCTGGAAAATGGCGCAGCCAGGTCTTGGGAGAGGTGAACAATATTCCACACAAGTCCCGGTGTCCAGGCAGGGGAGGTAAGGCAGATTGACATGTTCCGGCGTGGGTGTGCCGGGCAGGGGGGTGAGCATCGGCCAGGGACGGTCGGGCGTGGCCTTGAGGGGGAGAGGCAAGAGCGGGTGCGCGCCAGCGGTGGCAGTGATGACCGGCAGGATGTCGAGCGCTTCGGGGTTGAATTCCAGCCATCTTTGTACATCTTGTTCGGTCAAATAGTCCAGCAGGATTCCGGGCGGGGAGAGCGTCTCATCTTGGGAATCTCGGATGAACTCTTGCCATTCTTCGACGGAGGGTAGAATGGCCGATTGCCCGGCGACCAACTCCACGATTTCGAGCGGTGTCTGGACCCGGCAACTGCCCTCCAAACAGCCGACGCGGATATGCCCAGCCTCGTCCATGCTGACGCTCATATACGAACCGCGCACGATTGCCAGTCCGCTGGGAGTCTCTACCTCCAATGCGCCGCCCTTCAGGATGACCCAGAGTTCGCCAAGTGACAGGCGCAGGCGTGTCAACAGACCTTCTTCGGTGTTCTCGAAGCCGAGCAAGGTGAAAAGGGTCATCGGGCCAAGCCGCACCAGCGACTGGTCCGAGAGATCGAGCCGCGCCCGGCTTTCTTCGCCCGTCTGCACCTGGCCCTGTTCGTGGAGCATCGCGCCAGCCTGAGCGGGGAGGAAGGCCGCATCCTCGGGTTGACGCATGGTCACCTCGCCGCCGAGTTCCGAGAGTACCGCTGTTCGCTCGCTGGGCGTGGATGTAATTGCCTGGTTGTCAGCCGTTTGGGAAGGACTCACCCCGCAACCGTAAAGCAGAAGGAGGAGGGAGCAAAGCCAAGCGCGTACCGGGTTC
>JBFMCM010000081.1:0-4976 GCA_040754355.1 Chloroflexota bacterium
ATCGCCGATCTTTCGGGGGTGGCGGTTTTGAATGCCCGCCTGTATGCCGAAAGCCAGCGCCAGGCGCGCGTCATGACCGCCCTGGCTACTCTGGCGGCCTCCATCAATATCAGCCTGCGCATGGAGGATGTGTTCCAGCGCATCCTGAACGAAACCATCCAGGCTTTACAAGTGGAGACGGTGGCCCTGGCACTGGTGGAGGTGAACTGGGACCTGGTATTCCAGGCGGCCACGGGCGAGCACAAGGAGGCCATCATCGGCAAGCGCGTCCCGGCCGGTCAGGGGATCGTGGGCTGGGTCGTCCATGAAGGGGAGGGTGTCGTCATCCCAGCGGTTCAGGAGGACAAGCGCTTCGTGCCCAGCGAACAATTCGACGGGCTGGAAGCCGGCGCCATGGCTGTGGCCCCCATCTATGCTCAAGGTCGGGTGATCGGCGTTTTACAGGCCATCAACCCACGCTCGGGTTCGTTCGACCCGGATGCCCTGCTGGTGCTGGCCGGGATCGGCAACCTGGCGGGTTCGACCATCCAGCACGCCCAGTTGTTCGAGCGGCTGCAGGCCGCACACAAGCGCTACCGCGAACTCTTCGATGACAGCGTGGACCCAATCTTTGTGACCGGTTGGGATGGGAAGATCCACGAGGCCAACCGCCAGGCGGCGGTCATCAGCGGTTACACCTCTCGGCAATTGCAGGGGATGACCATTGACTTGCTGCACGAACCGGTGCGCGGCGATAAAGAAATGAGCATGGACCGTCTCAAAGGGGGTGACACGCTGAGTTACGAGGCGGTTTTGAAGACGAAAACGGGCAGCAGTATTCCCATTCAAATCTATGTGCGGCGGGTCGTGGTCGAGGAGGCCGAGTCGCTGCAGTGGTTGATGCGCGACATATCCGAGCGCATAGACCTGGACCTCCTGCGTGAAGAATTGACCTCGATGATCTATCACGACTTGCGTTCCCCGCTGGCGAATATCGTTTCCAGCCTGGATGTGTTGAATGCGCTCTTTTCCAAGAAGGAGAATGAGACCGTCGAATCGGTATTAACCATCGCCCGCCGCTCCACCGACCGCATCCAGCGGCTGGTCAGTTCCCTGCTCGATATCAACCGGCTCGAATCAGGGCAGGCCATCGTCTCGCAGCAGGCGGTTACGCCGGCCATGCTGGCGGAGGAGGCGCTGGAGACCGTCCGCCCGATGACGGAGAGCAGGCATCAGGTCCTAGCGAGCCGTTTCTCGGAAAACCTGCCTCAGGTCTGGGTGGACGTGGACATGATCCGCCGCGTGCTCATCAACCTGATGGAGAATGCTTCCAAATTTACGCCGCCGGAAGGCAAGATCGAACTGGGCGCCAAACGCGACGGCGATTGGGTGCAGATCTGGGTGGCCGACAACGGCCCCGGAATCCCGTTCGCCGACCAGGATCGAATTTTCGACAAGTTCACCCGCTTGAAAGGCGAGGAAGGTCCCAGCGGCCTGGGTGTGGGCCTGGCCTTTTGCCGGCTGGCTGTGCTGGGACACGGCGGCAGGGTGTGGGTGGAGAGCAAACCCGGCCACGGTGCGAAATTCCTGCTCACCCTGCCGGTGGTGAAGCAGAGATAAACCAGGAGTATTCATGCAAGCCATTGCCAGAGATGTTTACATCGAAGACCAATATCCCGGCGTGACGCTGGGGGCGATCCTGCTGACCCATGGCCTCGTTCAGGTGGATGCGCCGCCCGCCCCCGAAGACGGGCGCGCCTGGCGCGCCGCCCTCTTGAACTTGAACGGTTCATCGGAGCGGTTGTTGATCAACCTGGATGCGCACCCGGACCGGACGCTCGGGGCGCGGGCAATGGACTGCACCGTGCTGGCGCACGAGAAAACCGCGGCTGTGTTCCGTTCCCGGCCAACGACATTCAAAGCCCAGGGCGACGAGACCGGCGCGGACTGGGAGGGCATTCCCGGCCTGGGCAACGTGCGCTGGGTGCCTCCTGAGTTGACCTTCAGCCAGGAGATGACGCTGCATTGGGGCGACATCACCGTCAAGGTGGAGCATCATCCTGGTCCGGCAGTGGGGGCAGCCTGGGTGCTGCTGCCGGAGGCGAAGGTGGTCTTCGTCGGGGACGCGGTCCTGCGCGGCCAGCCGCCCTTCCTGTCCAGCGCGGATATCCCGGCCTGGCTGGAGACGCTGAAATTGCTGGCCTCGCCTGATTTTCGCGGCTGGCAGGTGGTCAGTGGTCGCGGTGGGCTGATGAACGCCGACCATATTCGCGCCCAGGCTGCTTTCCTTAAACAGGCGCAGACCAAGGTCGAAAGACTGTCTCAGAAGAAGGCTTCCCTGGAGGCGCTGGAAAACCTGGCCGCCTCCCTGCTGGGCGAGTTCAAGGTCCCGGCAAGCCGCCAGCAGAAATATATCCGCCGGTTGCGATACGGGCTCTATCATTACTACATCCGCCATTACCAGCCTCCCAGTGGGATAACCGGAGAGGAGTAGACTGCGTGGCAGGAGCATATCAACCTGTCCTGGAGGTGACCCGGGGCAGGGTGGTCGAATCGGTGCATAACGGCGCGGCAGCCATCGTGGACGCGGGCGGGCGCCTGCTGGCCCGGGTGGGGGACCCGCAAACTGTCACTTACATGCGCTCCAGCGCCAAACCGCTCCAGGCTTTGCCCTTCATCGAGCGCGGCGGCGACCAGACCTTTCACCTGACGTCCAAAGAACTGGCGCTCATCTGCTCCTCGCACGATGGCAGCGACGAGCACGTGGAGGTCGTCAAAGGCATCCAGGCCAAGGTGGGCGTACAGGAAAGCGACCTGTTATGCGGTACACACGTTCCATTTCACGCCCCCACACAGGAAGCCCTGCTCAAACGGGGAGAGGAACCCACCCAGAATCGGAACAACTGCTCCGGCAAACATACCGGCATGCTGGCCTTTGCCCGCATGCGCGGCCTGCCGATCTCGGATTACATCAACCCCGAGCATCCCATCCAGAAGACCATCCTCGAAACCATGTCGGAGATGTGCAGCCTTCCGGCGGAACAAATCGAAATCGGCATAGACGGCTGTTCGGCTCCCAACTTCGCCCTGCCGCTCTACAATGCCGCCCTGGGATTCGCCCGCCTGTGCGATCCGCGCGGCCTCTCGACCGAGCGTGCCACCGCCTGCCGCCGCATCGTCGCTTCCATGATGTCCAACCCGACCATGGTCGGCGGGGCAGGGCGCTTCGACACCCGCCTGATGGAGGTTTGTGAAGGGCGCATCGTTGCCAAGGGCGGGGCGGAGGGTTACTTTTGTATCGGCATTCTGGGCGGGGCGCTTGGCGCTGGCTCGCCGGGCATTGGCATCGCCCTCAAAATTACCGACGGCGACATCTCCATTCGCAGGGCTACTGGCGACTCCTACAACCGCGCCCGCCCGGCTGTAGCCCTCGAAATCCTGCGGCAAATGGAAATCCTCAGCCAAAAGGAGTTGAAGGCGCTGGCGGTTGAATTTGGGCCAATCAAACCGGTGGTCAACCTGCGGAAACTGGTCGTCGGCGTGGCCCGGCCGGTTTTTACCTTGCAAAGGTCCGAGACTGGCAAATGAGCAAACTGGAAAGACTCGCCCGGCAGGTGCACCAGCGCCTGCTGGACTTTTATGGGCAGCCCACCTGGCGCAATCCCCTGCCTCCGCTGGATGAACTCGTTTCCACCATCCTTTCGCAGAATACGAATGATGTCAATCGCGACCGCGCCTTCGCCTCCCTTCGTCAGCGCTACCCGACCTGGGAACTGGTACGTGACGCAGAGGCCAATTCCGTAATCGAGGCCATCCGCGCCGCCGGCCTTGCCAATCAGAAAGGTCCACGCATTCAGCAAGTCCTGCGAGAAATCACCGCCGAACGCGGCTCCCTCGACCTGGGCTTCTTGTCGAATCTGCCGCTGGAGGAGGCGCGTGCCTGGCTGATGAAATTCAAAGGCGTCGGTCCGAAGACCGCCGCCATCGTCCTGTGCTTTTCCCTGAATCGTCCGGCTTTCCCGGTGGATACCCACATCTATCGGGTGACCGGGCGGGTGGGCTTGCGTCCCCCAGAAATGACCGTCGAGGCGGCGCATCCCCACTTGGAGGCCCTCTTCCCTCCCGAAACCTATTATGCCGCTCACCTCAATATCATTCGCTTGGGGCGGGAAATCTGCGCGGCCCGCCAGCCTGCCTGCCAGAAATGTCCCTTACAGTTACTTTGCGGTTATGCCCAGGCAAAAGCCAAGTAGTATATAATAATTTAAGAATTTAGTATGGAAAGGAGGTGAGTCTGATGCTGTACCATCCTCGTGAACGCGGCCAAGGATTGGTCGAGTATGCTTTGCTAATTATTTTAATTGCGATTGTTGCGATTGTTACCTTCCTTGTACTCGGCCCCGCCATCGGAAATGCGTTCACAAAAATTGGCAGCAGACTGTCTAGCTACTGAAACCCGGTCTCCCTCTATGCCGGGAGACCGGCTAATTTCCCAGCAGTGCAAGCAATCCATCCGGAAAGACTGGCGGTCTTCCTGGGGCGAATTCGTCCAGCCGCTTCCAGACTGCTTTGAATTGATGACCTAACTCTTCCCCTGAAAGAAAGTCTTTTTCATACAGCGAACTATCGGATAAGCGTCCGTCATAGACGAGGACGATCTCGTGACCGCGCTGCCCTTCGTACGTGAAGATGTTTTCCAACATCCCCATGTAATGGACCTCGAGCAGGTTCGCGCCGATCTCCTCGCGGAATTCCCGCCGGACGGTATCCTCGCCTCGCTCCCCGAACTCGATCGTCCCGCCAAGCGGACGGTAGAAGGTCTGTCCCTTTTTACTGTCGTGACCCTCGGCTACCTGGATGCGGTCGCCGTCGCGACAGACACAGATGGCAATCGGGCGAATGGTTTCTGTGCGCATATTCCCTCACCCCCCGCCCCTCTCCCCCCGGGAGTGGGGGGCCGGGGGGAGGGCCGCCTGCATGGACCACGGCCCGGGCCA
>JBFMCM010000082.1:0-9917 GCA_040754355.1 Chloroflexota bacterium
CATCCCGTTGGCCGAAACACCCCACGATTCAGCCAATTCGGGGTGAGGGACGGCGCGGGAATCGAAGCGGATCAGGCTGCTGAAGAGCAGACGGTCCACGTCCCGGTCAGCCGGATTGTTCAGGTCGAAGAGGGGATTCAAGCGCCCAAACGAGCCAACCAACGCCTCGGTATAGATGCCCCCACTGGCAGGTTCGATTGAGACGGGAGTCTGGGCCGGCTGCTGGGTCAACAGCAAGACGCCCACAATGACCAGTGTGACGAGGACAATCAGGATTTGCCAGCGAAGTCTTTTCATGGGAAATAGAGAAAGGCCGCTCGCGAGGCGCGCAAACGTGCCGGCGATGGCCTTTCCCGAATCGGATTATCGAGCGGCGAGGATGACGGTCGTGATGGCCAGGGCAAAGAACAGGACACTGAAGATGATGGTCACGCGGAAAAGCGTCTTTTCGATGCCGCGCCGGGCGGTGAACACCCCGCCGGTATCGGTGCCGGAAAGGCCGCCCAACCCGGCGCCTTTGCTCTGCAGGATGATGCTGGCGACCAGGGCAATTGATGTTAAAATCAACGCAACGTTCAGGATATCTTCCATTTACAGCCTCCAGAAAAATTTAGCCGCCAAATTATACCTGCGAAGCGAGAAAACAGTCAAACCATTTCCCCCTGATGAGTAGCTACTTTCATGGGCTACGAGGCTCTCACCACGGAGAACACAGAGTTCACAGAGAAAAAACAAAGGAAAACTCCGTGCTCTCTGTGCCTGCCCTGAGCATTGTCGAAGGGCGCTCCGTGGTGAAATCCGTTGACTAGCCCACAAGATTATCCACCCCTCCCCTGCCAAACAGGAGCATCCATGCACGAACTGACCGTCAACCTGCACATGCACACCACCTACTCCGACGGCTCCGGCTCACACGCCGACCTGGCGCGGGCTGCCCTGAAAACCGGCCTGGATGTGCTTCTTGTCACCGACCACAACACCTGGGTGCAGGGCATGGACGGCTACCACCGGGACGGTAAAAAGCGCCTCTTGCTGCTGGTTGGGGAGGAGGTCCATGACCAGGACCGCGATCCGCAAAAGAACCACCTGCTCGTCTTTGGGGCGGAGCGCGAACTGGCGCCCCTGGCCGACGACCCCCAGGCGCTGATTGATGCCGTGCGCGCCGCCGGAGGGCTTTGCTTCATCGCCCATCCCGTGGACCCGGCCCTGCCGGCCTTCGGCGAGGACGACATCTCGTGGGTGGATTGGGAGGTGCATGGCTTCACCGGCATCGAACTCTGGAACGGCTTCAGCGAACTCAAGTCGGTTGTCAGGAACAAATTGGATGGGTTGTTCTACGCCTATTTCCCCGAAGCCATTGCCCGCGGCCCCTTGGCCGAGACGCTGTCGCTGTGGGACCGTCTGCTGGCGGGCGGCCCGAAAACGGTAGCAGTCGGCGGGTCCGACGCGCACGCCCGGCACATGTCGCTGGGTCCGCTGCGCCGGGTCATCTTCCCGTATGAATACCACTTCTCGGCTGTCAACACGCACGTGCTCGTCCCCACCCCGCTGCTTGGGAACCTGGCCGATGACAGGAAAATGCTCTTCGAGGCCATGTCTGCCGGGCATTGTTTCGTCGGCTACGACCTGCCTGCCCCCACGCGCGGCTTCCGCTTTTCGGCCCACGGACGCGAACAGAATGCCCTCATGGGAGACGAGATCAAGGCCGATGGCGGGATCACCCTGCAGGCCAAACTTCCGTCGCCGGGTGAAGCCTGTTTACTCAAAAACGGAAAGATCGTCCACAGCGGGCGCGGGGAGGCATTCACCTTCACGACAGACGAACCGGGCATCTACCGGGTGGAGGCCTACCGCCGCTATCTGGGCCGACGGCGCGGCTGGATTTTCAGCAATCCGATTTATGTGCGCTAGATTTCCCCTCCCAAATCGGGCAAATGGGCGTAAAATAGCGCCCGTTACGCCGCGCCTCCGCGCACGGCGTCCTTCCGCCCCCGGCTTCGCCCACGGCGATCGACCGGGAGCATATCCCGAGGAAAGGAGGTAATCCCTATGCGTAAGTACGAGTTAGTCTGCATCGTCCATCCCGACCAGGATGAGGCCGCCTTCAATGCCGTCATCGAAAAGGTCAAAGGGTGGATCACCGAATCAGGCGGCACGGTGGATAAGGTGGAAGTGTGGGGCCGCAAGCGTCTGGCCTACACCATTCGCAAGCAAAAGGAAGGCCAGTACGTGCTCTTCAACGTCACCCTTCCGTCCGAGGCCACTGCCGTACTGGACCAAAATCTACGCTTCCTGGAAGCGGTGATCCGTTATATGCTCACGGTCGTAGATTAGTTCTGTGAGGCGGCACTGTGCTGCCACAAGTACCTTCGTCGGATATTTTGGAAGGAGTAGGATATGAGTCGAGGATTGAACAAAGTCATGGTCATCGGCAATTTGGGAAAAGACCCCGAAATGCGCTACACCCCCTCCGGCCGCCCGGTCACCACCTTCACCATCGCCGCCAGCCGCACCTGGAACAGCGCCGACGGCGAGCGCCACAATGAGACCGAGTGGTTCAACGTCGTCACCTGGGGCAACCTGGCTGAAATCTGCAAACAATACCTGACCAAAGGCCAGCAAGTCTACATCGAGGGCCGCCTGCAAACCCGACGCTGGGAAGACAAGGAAGGCGTCAAGCACTCCACCGTCGAGATCGTCGCCTCGGAAATGATGATGCTCGGTGAACGCCGCGAGGTCAACCACCCCCCGGCCAGCGAGGAGCCTGCCGCCGTAGAAGCAGAAACCCAGCCGGAAGGCGAAGACGAATTCCCCTTCTAGGCTGGCATTCGAGAACAGGAATGGCTTTTCATCCGGCCAGTCCTGTGGAGTAAAAAAATGGAACCACATACCGAATCTGATGTCGAGCAGGGAGGAGAACGCCGTTACTTTGCGCGCCCCAAGATCTGCCAATTCTGTGCCGACAAGCATCTAGCCATTGATTACAAGCAAGTGGATGTTTTGCGCCGCTTCATCACCGAGGACGGCAAGATCCGCCCACGCCGCCAGACCGGCACATGCGCCAAGCACCAACGCGTCCTGGCCGCGGCTGTCAAACGCGCCCGCCAGATCGCCCTCCTGCCTTTCACCGGCCGGAGCGAAGAAGGACGCTAGTTTTATTACACTTGTTCACGGGGCATGGGCGCGCCCATGCCCCGCAAACTAGAAATACCTGAGGCCGGGACAGGCCGCGGGTCCGGCCCCGCCTGCCCTGTGCCCAATCGAGGCAATTATGGCACAACGCAAAACCACCAAGATCGTCTCCAAGAAACACCTGGCCCGCCTGGAGCGCGAACGCCGCCAGACACGCGCCATCACGTTTGGGGCCATCGCGATTATCTCCATCGTGTTCCTTTCCATTCTGTACGGCGTCCTGAACGAAACCATTCTCCTCAATTACAAGCCCATCGTCACCGTGAATGGGGAGAAAGTCACTATTCACGAGTTTCAGGCGCAAGCCAGGGCCTCCCGCGAACAGATGATTGACCAGTACATGTATTACTACCAGATGGCCTTGATGTTCGGGATAGACCCCTCCACAGATTCATCCCTGTCCAGTTTATTCTCGAACATCCAATATCAACTCTCCGACCCGAAAAGCCTGGCGGACCAGATACTGACGAGCATCGAAGATACCCTGCTCATCAAGCAGTACGCCATCGCCAACGGCATCACGGTCTCGGAGGCGGAGGTCGAGGACGCCATTCGGAACACGTACGGTTACTTCCCAGACGGAACGCGGACCCCGTCCCTGACCAGCACCGCGGTGACTTTTTCCACGCTGTCCGCGGCGCAATTGGACCTGGTGACTGCCACTCCCACCCTGCAGCCTACTTTCACCCGGACTGCGGGACCGACCCTGACAGCCACCCTGGAGGGAACCACGGTTCCTTCCGCAACCCCGCTGCCCACCGCCACTCCGCTCACTGAGGAAGGTTATACCAACCTGTATGCCGACGCCCTGGTGCATTATGGCGCCCTCGGATTCGACGAGGCCATGTTCCGCCGCGTCTTCTTCGAAGATGCCCTGTACCGCGAACGCGTCAAAGCCTTGGTGACTGCCGACGTGTCCCACGAGGCCGAAAAAGTCTGGGTGAGGCACATCCTCGTCGCGGATCTGTCCACCGCCGACACGGTCTACACCCTGCTGAATGCCGGCGGCGACTTCGCCGCCCTGGCGGCGGCCTATTCCACCGATTCGACCAGCACCTCCGGCGGCGACCTGGGCTGGCTTGGCGAAGCCGATCTGCTCACCAAATACGGGTCGTCTTTCGTGACCGCCGCCCTCAATTATGGGATCGGTGAAATCAGCGAACCCGTGCAGACCCAATACGGATTCCACATCATCCAAGTGCTGGGGCACGAAAACCGCCCCCTGACGGCGGACGAGTACCAGACCTTGGTGGACAACACCTTCGAAGCCTGGCTGACCGAACAGCGCAATGCGGCCACCATCGTCGTCATTGATAATTACGTGGATTACAGTCCCGACAAGCCATCTTTGGAGGATGCGTTCCTCAACATGTTCGCCACGCAGACCGCCCAGGCGTCTACATATGAAGTTCAGCAGCAGACGATTGACGCCGAATTTGCATTGACGCCTTCGTCCACGCCATTGCCGTCCACCTCCACACCGCCCCCGCCAACGGCTACGCCTTGAACAACACAAACTCCCGGAGATTGAAAACCTCCGGGAGATTCTTTTTTACCGCAGGTGAACACGGATAAAGGGGATTTAGGCGCTTGTCACCGGGTTTTTCAGCGAAACATCAGTGTTCATCTGTTGCTCTGTTGCAAACAACCTCCAATGTGTCGCTGCGAGGCGGCGTTCTCCCGCCGAAGCAGTCTCCCAAATGGCTAGGAGATTGCTTCGTCGGGCTAAGAGCGCCCTCCTCGCAACGACACCTTCATCTGTTTTTATCTATGGTTCACTTCAGATACTCCTCCGACACTTCGTCCAGTTTCAGGCTGATGACCTGGCTGGTTGAATCGCGCCCCATCGTTACGCCGTAGATAACATCCGCCACTTGGACCGTATTGCGGTTGTGCGTGATGATGACAAACTGCGTCTCCTGGCTCAACTCAGCCAGCAGGTCACGGAAGCGGCCGACGTTGGCCTCATCGAGCATGGCGTCCACCTCGTCCATCACGCAGACGGGCGTCGGGGAAACTTTCAGCAGGGCAAAGACCAGCGCAATGGCCGTCAGGCTCCTCTCGCCGCCGGAGAGCAGAGAAAGTCCCTGCTCGCGGCGTCCCGGCAGGCGCGCCTCGATGTCAATGCCGGTATCAGAGAGGTTCTCAGGGTCGGTCAAGACCAGGCGTGCCGACCCGCCGCCGAACAGCCGGTGGAAAATGGTGTGGAACTGCTCGGCCACCGCATCGAACGTCTTCTGGAACTCGCGGCGCGTCAACTCGTCCAGTTCGGCAATCACCTGATGCAGGTCGGCTTCGGCTTTACGCAAATCCTCCACTTGCGAGGTCAGGAAAACATGGCGTTCCTTTACAGACCGGTACTCCTGCTGCGCCTCCGGGTTGACCGCCCCCATGCGCCGCAACTGCGCCCGCTGGCGGGTGAGATTCTCTTCCAGGTCAAGGGCCAGTTCGGTGACCACCGGCAACTGTTCCACCATGCCGTCCAGCGGGAGCGGCACCGGTCCGGAAACGTCGCTGGCGTACTCGAACATCACCAGCCCGAAATCATCCTCGATCCTGCCGCGCAGGCTTTCGAGTGACTCCTGCTTGCGGCCCAGATCCAACTGGAGTTGATTGTACAGGCGTTCCACGCGCGCCAGCGCCGCCTGCCCCTCGGTCTCGCGCGCCTGGAGTTCGCTCTCCTGGCGTTCAGCAGTCTCCAGTTCCTTCTCCGCTGGTTCGATCAGGATTCGCAACTCCTCCAACTGCGCATTGAACTCGGCTGCTTTGCCATGCAGGTCGCTCCGCTCGGTCTCCACGCCTTTCAGGCCCTGTTCCATTTCAGCCAGGCGGGCCTCCAGACCAGCGCGCTGCGCCTGCAAACGTTCCATCACCTGCTTGCGTTCGGCTTGCCGCGCTTGGCCATTGGAAACAGCCTGTTCCGCCGCAGCCAGGCGCGCCGTCCAGAATGTGACCTGCCCTTGCAACTCCTCCGGGAGGACGCCCGCCAGCGCGGCCGACTTCGCCTGCACTTCTGCCTGCGCGGCCGACATTTCGGTCTCGGTGAGGGAAAGCGCGGCGGCAGCCTGCTCACGTTCTTTTTCCGCCTGCGCGATCTCGGCCTCCAGCGCGGCTTTCTGGCTGTTCTGCCATTCCCACTGCCGCCGCGCCGCCTCTTCCCGGACCTGCGCCTGCTGCTCCTCCCGACGGGTTGTTTCCAGGCTGAGGCTCTCCTGCGCCGCCCGCCCCTCGCAATCGGCTACCACCCCCTGGGCTGTTTCCACCTGACCGGTGAGTTTCTTCAATTCAGAGTCAAGCGCGGCCACCTGGCGCTCGTTCTTTGAAATCGCTTCCTGGGCCTCGCGCCGCTGGCGCGGGCGGCCCAGCGCGGCTGCCTGGGCCGGTTTCCCGGCCAGTACCTGCCCGCTGGCGTGGAAGACCTCGCCCTTGAGCGTCACCGCGCGGACCGTGCGCGGCTGCCCGGAGAGCGCCTTGCGAGCCGCCGCCCGGTCGCGGACGATGAGCGCCTGCCCAAGCAGCAGGTCCACCGCCGGGCGCAACTCAGCCGGGGCTTTCACCAGGTCGGCTGCCACGCCCAGGATTCCGTCCCCGGCGCGGACGGAGAGCGTCTCGGCGGGCTGGAGCCAGTCGAGCGGCAGGAGGGAGGCGCGGCCCGATTCGCCCCCTTCGAGCAGAGCCAGCGCCTGTTCCGCATCCGCCCCGGATTGAAGCAGGACCGCGTCGGTGTATTCGCCCAGGGCAGCGGCAATGGCGGATTCTAAATCAGCGGGCACATCGAGGGCGGCGGAAAGCGCACCCTTTGCCCCGCCTAATTTGGACTGGCGGGCGGCATCCAGCAGCAGCCTGGCCCCGTCGGCGAACCCCGCCAGCGACTGTTCGGCCTGTGCGAGCACATCCAGTTGGGCTTGCAGACGCGCCCCCTCTGCCTGAGCCGCGGCGCGGGCAGCCTGTTTCTGTTTGACCTGTTCCTCCAAATCGGAGGCGCGGCGGCGGGCGGAGTCGAGTTCAGCTTGGGCTTTTTGGAGGGCCGCGTCAGCCTTCTCGCGTACCCCTGCCAGGTGTTGGAGTTCTTTTTCGGCTTTTTCAGCCTCTGCCCCGCCAGAAAGGATGGCCTGGTCGGCGGCGGCCAGTTTCCCGCGCTGGGCTTCGGCGCGGGCAGACAACTCGTCCAGGCGGGCTTGCAGGCTGGCGCGCCGGGCGGTGAGTTCGTCGCTTTGACGGCGGGCAGATTCGAGGTCAGCCTCGAGCCGGGATTTCCCGCTCTGCGCCGTGTCGAGGGCTGCCTGCGCCGCCCCAACCTGGCTGCGCGCCTCGTCGAAATCGGCTTGCAGGCGCGTCGTCTCGGCCTCGATTTCAGCCAAGCGTTCGGCCGCAATTCGGATTTCTTCCTCGAGACGGTCACGCTCACGGGTTGCGGATTGGCGGTTGTCGAGCAGGGAGCGCTGGCGCTCATCCAGCACGGCCAGGTCGCTGGAAATGGTTTCGCGGCTGGCGTGCAACTGCGCCGACTGGCGGTGCCAGGAATTCAGCCGGGCGCGCAGGCCATTCAGCCGGTCGCGGAAGGCGGCAAAGTTCTGGCGCACGTCCTGGTAAGCCTGGCGGGCTTCGGCCAGGCGGGACTCCTGGGCGCGGGCCGCCTCGAGGGCCACGGCCAAGTCGCTTTGGGCGTGATGCCAGTGATAGCCATACCATTCGCGCAGCAGGATGCGCAGGTCGGCTTGCACCTGGGCGTATTCCTGGGCGCGGGCAGCCTGGCGCTCCAGCGAGCGCAGGCGCGGTTCGAGTTCGGCCAGGATGTCGAGCACGCGGTCGAGGTTGCGCTGGGTGGTTTCGAGGCGACGCAGGGTTTCCTCGCGGCGGGAACGGTAGAGGCCGATCCCGGCCGCCTCCTCGAAGAGGCGGCGGCGCTCGTCGGCTTTCAGCGCCAGCGAGGCGTCCACCAGGCCCTGTCCGAGGATGGTGTACGTCCGTTCGGAGAGGCCGGACTGCGCCAGCAGTTCGTTGATGTCCTTCAGGCGCACGTGCTGGCTGTTGAGCAGGTATTCGTTGCGGCCGTCCCGGTAGGCGCGCCGGGAGAGGCCGACCTCGGAAAAGTCCACCGGCAGCCAGCTGTTCGAGTTATCGAAGGTGACTGTCGCCGAAGCCATGCCGGCCCGCGGCCGCTGCTCGGACCCGGCGAAGATCATGTCTTCGGTCTTCTTGGCGCGCAGCAGGCTGTAGGACTGTTCGCCGAGCACCCAGCGCAGGGCGTCGGCGATGTTGGACTTGCCGGAACCGTTCGGGCCGACAATGGCGGTGATGCCTTCGGCAAATTCGAAGTTGAATTTGGCGGCGAAGGTCTTGTAACCGTGTAATTCGAGGGATTTGAGGCGCAGAGGCATGAATGAGATTAGGGTGCAGTGTTAGGATTTTTCGATGCTTTCGAGCGCATTCCGGGCAGCGGCGCGTTCGGCGGCGGCCTTGCTGGGACCTGTGCCGCGCCCAAAGACATGCTCGTTGAGGCGCACTTCGACCTCGAACTCGCGCTCGTGATCCGGTCCGCTGGCATGGACGGTGACGTATTGCGGGATGCCGTACCGATGGGCCTGCGACCATTCCTGGAGGTGGCTCTTGGGGTCGAAGGTGTCCGGTTCGAGGACGAGGGCTGCCGCGGCCTTCTCCAGCAAAGGGTGGACAAACTTTGTGACAGTTTCGATCCCGGCTTGCAAGTACAGGGCGCCAATCAGGGCCTCGAACGCGGCGCACAACAGCACATCCCGATTGCGGCCATTGGCGGCGATTTCGCCCCGCCCGAGGCGCAGAGCCGGACCGAGGTCCAGGGCGCGGGCAAACCCGGCCAGTTGTTCGGTGCGCACCAGGGCAGAGCGCATGCGCGTCAACTCGCCTTCGGCCATTTCAGGGAAATGGTTGTAGAGCCATGCGCCGGTCAGAAAATCCAAGACGGCATCGCCGAGGAATTCCAGCCGCTCGTTGTCCTCGAGAGCCTCGGGATGTTCGTTGATGAAAGAACGGTGCGTGAGGGAACGCGAGAGCAGGAGTAAATTTTTGAATGGAAGCCCCAGCCGATTTGCCAGCGCGGCCGGGGACTCTTCCCTGTCTATTTCCGGGATGTTGTCCATAGGAATCTCCCGGAACAAAGAGAGCGCCAATCCCGCCCCCTCCCGCCCTTCGGGCACCCTCCCCCGAGTTCGACTCTTTTCAGTCGAACTTGGGGGAGGGCCGGGGTGGGGGCTAGGGCTCGCGGCCACTTTGTTCCTATGATATTTATGTGCTGATTCTAACCTGATTCAACCCGCCGGGGCAAGCCTTTATCCTAAAATCAAACCCATTCCAAATATTGGTTCATTCCGGATTTCCCAGCATATTCGCCGTGATATTCCTCCGGCATCAAGGAGGCAATTTGGCCCATGATCTCATCGGCCATGGCCTGGCGCAGTTCGCCGTTCACTTTTTGGCGGCGTGGGTTAAGCGTGAAAGACCTGCCCACGCGGACGTGGAAATCCGTCCGCTTGAGTTTCTTTAGATTGGCTGCGAACGCCTCCCCGCCCCAGTGAGCCAACGGCAGGATGGTGGCCCCGCTGCGCAGGGCGATCATCACAACGCCGGGCTGGGCGCGCAGGAGGCGTCCGTGGTAGGAACGCGTCCCTTCCGGGGCCAGGGCAAGAATGTCGCCGGCCTTGAGCACCTCCAGGCAGCGGCGGACAGCCTCCAGGTCCGCTTCGCCG
>JBFMCM010000083.1:0-2607 GCA_040754355.1 Chloroflexota bacterium
CACTCTTACTTCTTCTGCCACCCTTACGAGCAGCCCTACTTCCACGATACTCTCTGCCACCCCAACCGAATTGCCGGCTGATTTCTGGCAGTCACTGCCGGTTATCCCTACAGCCATCAGCGACCGGGTCCGGGATGTGTACCGCCTGGGTCAGGAGATGGGCAACGAACCGCGCCGCTTCTCGCGCATCGGCGACTGTCTCAGTGCTGCCCCGGCATTTCTGATCGGTTTCGACCGCAACTACAACCTGGGTGAATACGCCTATCTCCAGACCGCGATTGACTATTTCCAGGGTTCCTTCGAGCGCCCCAGCCTGGCGGCCAAAGCCGGTTTGAACACTGCCGGGGTGCTCTCCACCCTCTGGACCGACGAACAGTGCCAAGCCAACGAGTCGCTGCTCGCCTGCCAGTACCGTCTCGACAACCCCAGTTTCGCCTTCATCTCCTTGGGCACCAACGAAGCCTATTACGTCCACCAGGACCCGGAGTCCTTCGAGCGCAACATGCGCCTCATCCTGGAGGACACACTCAGCCGAGGCATCGTCCCCATCCTGGCCACCAAGGCCGACAACGCTGAAGGCGACGACTCCATCAATGCCACCGTCGCCCGCCTGGCGCTGGAATACGAGGTACCGCTGTGGAATTTCTGGCTGGCTGTCCAGCACCTGCCGGACCTGGGACTGATCGACCCGGAACATTTGAGTTCCGTCTCGTACGTCAACTTTACCGATTTCACCATTCCCCACGCGATGGAATATGGCATGCAGGTGCGCAACCTGACTGCCCTGCAGATGCTTTTTTTTTTGTGGCAAGAATTGGCTGCACCCAGCCTGACCCCGACCTCCACACCATGAAATAACCGCAAGTCATTCCAAAAACCCGCCCTCGTGAGCAGGTTTTTGATTGCCGGGAAGCGCTCGTACTGGTGGTTAGAGGGTGGGTGACAAGCGATTTGAAAACCCTGGTCATATTGTCTTCGGATGGTATCTTCGACGCGAAGAGCGCGAATTGGGCGAATTTCGCGAATGTTCTTGAGTATCGCGTTATCCGCTCGGTTTCGCGCCTTTCGCGTTCCAATCCATCACTTCAATTGATCCACAACCCTCACACTATATTCACCCTTCTTCCATCCAGTCAATGACCGTTCCACCGCTTTCAGGGTAATAGGGACTCACCAGCCAGTTCATCCCATGCTCCCAGGTGACCTTGAATTCTCGAACCACAAAATGTTTGTCAGCATGAATATCGTACATCTTCTGGTTCAATTCTGGAACTGGGGTGAAAGGGTATAACTGGTCGAGAACGATTTCCTTGTCCTCTTCGGGGATCTCGAATTCTTCCACGATATCGCCATTGGCGAGTCTGAGTGGTCTTGAACGATAAGGGAGTTTTTCTTCCATGTGAAACTCCTCTCTTTGAGTCCAGTCTACTTCGCGGCGGCGATGTCCTCGTCCACCACCTGCTCCAGGAGGTTGAGCGGCATGGAGCCGTTCTTCAGCACAATGTCGTGGAATTTGCGCAGGTCGAATTTTTCACCCAGGGCTTTCCTGGCTTTTTCGCGCAGTTCCACCATCTTGATCTCACCGATCTTGTAAGCGCAGGCTTGCCCGGGCATGACGATGTAGCGTTCGATTTCGCTGACCACCGTCTCGTGGGCGCTGGCGGTGTGGGCTTCCATGTACTCGATGGCTTGCTCGCGCGTCCACTTCTTGTGATGAATGCCAGTGTCCACCACCAGGCGTACGGCGCGGAAGAGTTCGGAATCCAGGTAACCCAGTTCGCTGTAGGGGTCGTCCTTATACATGCCGATCTCACGCGCCAGTTTCTCCGCATAGAGCGCCCAGCCCTCGGCATAGGCGGTGAAGGGCACCATCCGGCGGAAGAAGGGCACCTTTTTGAGTTCCATGGCGATGGACAACTGGAAATGGTGCCCGGGGATGCCTTCGTGGTAGGCCAGGGTCTTCATGCCGAACTTGTGGATCTCGTTCATGTCGCGCAGATTGGCGTAGAAAACGCCCGGGCGGCGGCCGGCGAGGTCGCCGGGCATGTAGTAGGCCCCGGCGGAGGTCTTCTCGCGAAACTCCGGGACGCGCTCGACCTTCAGTTTGGCCTTCGGGCGAACATTGAAATACGGCCCCAGGGTAGCGTCCACCTCGTCGAGGATGCGCTGGTACTCGGCCAACACTGCGGTGCGGCCTTCGTCCGTGTTCGGGTAGAGGAAGCGTGCCTCTTTGGTGAATTCAGCCAGTTTCTTGGGGGCATTCTTCACATCCTTGTAGCCTTGTTTCTCCAGGATGGCGGCCATCTCGCCTTCGATGCGCGCAACTTCCCGCAACCCAATCTCGTGGATCTGTTCGGC
The DNA here is from genome assembly GCA_040754355.1 of Chloroflexota bacterium. Lineage (GTDB taxonomy): Bacteria > Chloroflexota > Anaerolineae > Anaerolineales > Villigracilaceae > UBA877. The sequence continues at coordinate 2,359 of JBFMCM010000083.1, forward strand.
AGTGTAGTCCGTGCTGGTCTCGCCGCGCAAGCACTGGGCGTAATAAGCCGCGCCGTCGGGCAGTTTCCAGACGCCGTCGTCTGCCGTGGCCTTCTTTACCAATTCGGTGAAGTAGGCGATGAATTTTTGGTAGGCGGGATAAACCGTCCGGGTGATCTCGGCCTCGACCGCGGCGAGCAGGCTTTCCCGGTCCCGCGCGCTCACCTTGGGCAGTTTTTCCAATTTGTCTTTGAAGACGGTGTAAAGCGG
>JBFMCM010000084.1:0-18915 GCA_040754355.1 Chloroflexota bacterium
CGACTGCCTCGGCGGCGGCAGTTTCCATGTCGGGACAGAGCGGGAGCGCGTCAGGGAGGTGTTTGCCGACCACGTCCTTCACTGAAATGCCGAGGATATTTTCCGAGGCGCGGTTGAAGAGCGTAATTTTACGCTCCACGTCGGTGGTAATGACGCCGGTGGCGATGGAGGCAAAGATGTCATCCATCAGGTTCTTCATTTCCAGGGTCTGGTCGAGTGTGCGGCGCAGGTTGGTGAAAAGACGGGCATTCTCCAGCGCCAGGGCGGATTGCCCGGCCACCGTGCCGAGGAATTCAAGATCCTCACTGTTGTATGGGTCGCCGGAGCGCTTGCTGCCAAGCGCCATGAAGCCGATCAAACTGCCTTCGTATCGCAGAGGGATGAACGCAGTGCAGTTCAAAGCGAGATAGAACGGGGACTGCGCCAGGCCGCTGGGCAGGTCGCCGTCGGGCGGAAAATACAATGAGGCCTTTGCCTCGCGAATGGCTGCTACCAGCAAGTCGTCTGGAGTGAAGGAGGGATATTCACCGCCAGGGGCTGCATGGGGCAGGTAAAGCGCCTGATCATCGTTATAAAGGTAGATAATGAACCGCTCCGGGGCCAAGGCCTGATTGAGTTGTTCGGCCAGCAGGTCGAGGGTCCGCTCGAGGTTTGGGGTGATGACCAGGTTGGTCGAGAGGGCGTTGAGCACGCGGCGATAGTCAGCCGGGGAACGGTAGAAAAGCCGGTCAATGCCGCGCTGCACCAGGCTGCGCAAGGGGGAAAGCCCTACAACCAGCAACAGCAAATAAATGGCGATTAGAAGCGGATTGTCGGGTCGCACCGTCTGGTTGATGAGCAGGGACAGGAGTGTGACAAGCCCGAAGAAGATTGCCACCGCCGCGCCGGTAACGACCGCATACGCCAGCACATTGGCAAGGACCCGGTCCACATCCAGGAGACGGTAGCGCAGGATGGCATAGGTGATGGAGAGCGGCAGGATGATGAGGAGCGGGAAGTAGATCGAGGCGCGGAATTCCTGCGGAGTTCCGAGGGCGGTGGGCAGGAGATAGAAAAGCATCATCGGGGCGAAGGCCAGCGCAGCGCCGAAAACAATCACACGGCTCTGCTGGCGCACCACCGGGGAATCGCTGCGGAAAAGCCTCCATGTAAGCGTGAGAAAGAGCAGTCCCATGGCAAGCGCCATGAAGAAATAACATGCCTGCCAGCCGGATATGTAATTCAAAGTTCCAGAAGGATACAGGATCTCGTACACAGCCGGCACGGCAAAAGCCAGGCACAAAATCCAGGAAATGAAGCGCAGCGCCGGCCAGCGATCCACAAGGCGCATCTGCTGCGGGAAGACCAGCGCCAGATGGATGCAGGCACTGGCCGCCACCGGCAGGCTCAAGGTCCATAACGCCACCACATGGTGGCTGGTATTCATATCGAAGAAAGTGGTGGTCGCCACGCTCACCGAAGCGGAAAAGACCAGCAGGGCATGGCTGGCGCGCAGTCCGCTGCGCAGCCGGTAGGCCCACACCCCGATGACCAGGAATACCAGCCCCACCAGGTAGGGAATCACGAACAGGCTGACGAAGTCCCACAACGGCATGTGGATGGGCTGTAGATACACCCCGGCCGGGACGTCGTTATCCGGGCGTTGGAAGGTCAACTCCAGCGAGTCAAACCCGTTGGCTTCGAGCGCAGCATAGAACTGCGTTGTATCCGTCACCGGCTGTCCATTGACAGCAATCAACTGGTCGGGCCAGCGCGCTCCCGCCCCGGTTGCCGGCCAGTTCTCTCCGGTTATCTTGCTGACGATATTGTTCGGTTCCAGCAAAACACCGATGAACGGCAAGCGATAGACCTGGAATGCCCAGATAGGCGTAAACACCAGCATTGCAACCGCCACCAGGGTGGTGGTGAGCGGGGCGAAATGAGAGAACCAGGCAAAACGGGAGCGTTTGGTTTCCATGCAGCCAGCGTCTGAAACAGGATGCTCGAATTATACGTCAAAAGAGTGTGATTCCCACCAAAATGGTTATAATTCCGGCATGTCCCCTTCCCGCACCCACACTGGCGACGACGGCAGCACCGGTCTGCTCGGTGAAGGCCGCCTGCCCAAATATCACCCGCGTATCGAGACTCTCGGCGCGCTGGACGAAGCCTCGGCCGCGCTTGGCCTGGCGCGTGCCCTGACAAAATCTCCGCAGACCAACGCAATCCTGAAAGAGGTGCAGCGCGACCTGTACGCCCTGATGGCCGAAGCGGCCGCTACGGATGAAAATGTCGAACGCTTCCGGACCCTTCGACAGGCTCAGGGCACCGCCTTGAACCGGACGCGCCTCGAGTGGCTCGAATCCCAGGTCCAGGCGCTGGAGGCACAAGTCCCGGCCCCGAGCGAATTCATCCTCCCCGGCGACTCGCTCCCCGGGGCGGCTTTCTCCCTGGCGCGGACGGTCGTCCGCCGCGCCGAGCGGCGGGTGGCTGAACTCGCCCGCCGGGGTGAAGTGACCAACGACGTGATGCTCCCCTACCTGAACCGGCTCTCGACATTATGCTTCCTATTGGAATTGGACGAGAACCAATCCGCCGGGCAGGCGACCAGCCTGGCTAAGAAATAAAAAAATCTCCCGGAGGATTTGTTTTCCGGGAGATTAGCTTTCAGTCGAAAATCAGGGGGTTACTCCCCACCCAAAGCGGCTTCGATGGCCGCAGCGACATCACCGAAATCGGGCACGTATTGTTCGCCCAAGTCATTGAGAACCCGGACTCCATTGACGAATATCGTCGGCGTGCTATTCACTCCGGCAGTTTCGCCGAGGGCAAAATCCCGGTCAATGTCGTTCTGGTAACGGCCTTCCTCAAAACAAGCACTGAAGGCATCCATATCCAGTCCAAGCACTTCGGCAAAACGAACCAGCCTCGCATCTGCATAGGCACCCTGGTTCTCACCGTTCCAGTTGGCAAAGAGGATATCGTGATAATCCCAGAAGCGCCCCTGTTCGGAGGCGCACAGGGATGCACTGGCCGCCTGGTCCGATTCCTGGGTGGCGGACAAATTATCAATAAAAGGATAGAAATGGAACGTGTAATAGACTCTGCCAGTATCCACGTAAGTGGAAATGATTTGAGGCATGACCGACTGTGAGAAACCGACACAGGCCGGGCATTGGAAATCTTCCCACGTGTCCATCTTGACGGGCGCATTCGGGTCGCCGTGGCTGGCGCCGTCAACAGGGGAATTGAAAGTACGCGGCGTGATCATCGTCACCGGGATTTCGGTGGCATTGGCCTGGTCAATCAATCCCTGCACCGTCGGCATGACCAGGGCGAAAGCCAGCAACAACGCCCCGGCAACGACAAACAAAACCACTAATATTTGACTGCGCATCCGTTCACGGCGGCGCTTATCGCGAATTTCCTGGCGTTTACTCATCATTGGCTCCTTCACATAAAGTGATGGGATTTTGCCATAACCGGGAAGGTTTGTCCAGCCAGAAACCTCTTCCAGGGATGGAAAGTGGCGACTTCTAATGAGTTTCTCATTCAGGCTCAGTGTTTCGCCAGCCATTCCAACAAATAAGTAAAAACTTTCTCCTTTTCCGGCTCATTGTGTGTTTCGTGATACATCCCCTCCCAGAGTTTCAGAGTGCAGTCGCCCTTCACCAGCGCGGCGAATTCCTGGCTGCCGCGTGGATAGGCAATCTGGTCCTCCGTCCCGTGCATGAGCAGGAGCGGGATTGAAAACTCAGAGGCGTGATCGAACGCCCATTGGATCGCCTGGAGCAAATCTTTTGCCATCCCGAAAGAAACTTTGTCATGCACCAGCGGGTCTGTCTTGTAGGCACGGATGTTTTCGAGATCGTGAGAGAGCACGTCAGCATTCAAGCCGCTCGGCAGAGCGCCAGAAGGAGCCAGCGCGCCGAGCAATTTTGCCAGCGCGACCTTGACTTTTTGTTCCTCCAGCGCCGTCCGCAGGCCGGGCGAGGTGACCACTGCGCCTTTCAGTTCCGGCTTCCGCCGCGGGACATAATTCAATACCAGGATGCCGCCCAGGCTGTGGCCGTAGATGTAGCGGGGAACATCCCGGTAACGTTCCGCCACCTTTCCAAACATCGCATCAATATCCTTCATGAATGCCTCGAACGAAGGGGCATGCCCGCGCGGCCCGCCGGATTTGCCATGCCCGCGCAGGTCGAAGCCGAACAGTCCATAGCCATTCTTTGCCAGCATGGCCCCGACGTGGGCATACCGGCCGCTATGTTCCCCCAACCCATGGACAAGGATCACGGCGGCGTTCATCCCGTCATCGGGAGTCCATTCACGGGCGTACATTTCCAGGCCATCGAACGATTGAAAATTCCACTCACGGGTTTGCATATCAGCCTCCAGATTTCACTTTGAATTCACAGGCCGGAGCGCCGGCCGCCTTGCACATGATTTCCTCCACATCCGCTTCCTTGCCGGTTGCCCAGAATAGAGCCCCCTGGATAAACCCAAGCGTTACAAAACAGATGGGGACATCGTCTTTCTGACTGACCGCCGACGGACTGGCGTGATCCACCAGCAGGAAGTCCAGGTCCAGCGTATGGAGCGAGGCGCTGCCCCCGCCCTCCTGGAGGCGCGCCGCCACCAGGTCCAGCACCCGCCTCCGGCGGGCCGGGACCGGCAGCCTGCGGGCGATTTCCAGTTCGGCCTTCTCTATCAGCCCGGCCCCTGCTACGAGCCTGTCCCACATACTGCGGCCAAAGCGGAGCAGCATCCCGCGCGCCCCGCGTCCATAGAACGCGCGCAAGGCTTGCTGGAAACGGGCATACAAGTCCGCCGCCGAGGCCGCCTCCACCCGTTCCAGGTCATTGGGCGTCAACCCGGAACTGGCAAGCACTGCCGGGAGGTTATGAGTCCCGGTCTCATCCACAGCGGAAGCAATGAATGCCTTCACCAGGCGAAGCGAAATCACACTTTCACCTCGCCCACTTCGAAACGGCAATACTTGTCGCCCTTGGCGATGCAGTGTGTCTCTACGATCTCGTACTCCTGGTCAGTGGCCCAGCGCACGGCTTCCCCCACCGAGCCGACATATAAATGACAGAGGGGCTGGTCGCTGTGCCGGCCCAGGCAAATCGCACAAGTGGATTCACAATAAGCGATCTTGCCGCCTTCCTCCTCCACCCAAGCCTCCACCTGCGGATTGGTCTTTTTCAGTGCGCTGACCATACCATTCAAAACGAACTTTATGCGTCCCTTCACAGGCATGAGTTTGAGCGCTGCGCCGGCCACTCCCATGAGCGCGCCTTGCTCACGGACGCCGTACTGGAACGAGGCCTTCCCAATCCTGCGCAGCATTCCCTTGCCAGCCCGGCCATAGAAGTCTTCGATGGCTGCGTTGAGGCGGGCGTACTCTACGGTCATGATGCCGGGATTGGTGTCATTGGGCGGGAAATTACCGATAAAACGTTCCAATCCGACACTCCGCAGAACAGCGTTCAGCCCGTTCTCGCCCATGACCTCCTGAGCCGAAACCAACGCCTGTCTCACCAGCGCATTTACAATGACAGCCTCTTCAGGTTTGACCATTCTGCCTCCTCATTGCGAGACCTGCCGACGGTACACCGGATAACGCTCACCGGTTTCGAAGAAACCCAATTTCTTGTATATCGCCAGCGAGGCGGCATTGTCGTTCTGGGTGTTGACTGTGAACCGGCGGATGCCGCGCCGCTCTGCTTGGAGGATCAAATCCTGCACCAGCGCATGGCCGATCCCGCGCCCCTGGATTTCGGGCCGGACTGCCAGCCTGGCGAGGTGGACGCCGAGCGAGTTGTGGGTGCTGAGGTGGTATCCAATCACTTGCCCCTCCGCTTCGGCCACGGCTGCCAGGAATGCCTGGGAATAAGCCCGCGAAAGCGCCGGGAGGGAGTTTTGCCAGAGGGGGTCGAACGCAGAGGCGTCCACGTCGGCTACAACGGGCAAGTCTTGGGTCAACATTGGGCGGATGGATATTCCCTGTTCACAGGCGACATCACCTTCTGGCAAGCCGCCACCGTTCTGTTCGAGCATCACCAATTGCTGCTGGGTGGTAAAACCGCTTTCGACCAGCATGGGCGTCAGCCATTGTTTCATGGCAATGGCCGCAGCCGTGTTGCCGGTCTGGTTGGATAGTTCACGTAAAGCGGCTTCCCACAATGCCTGCCAGACCTCTCTCTCGTCCCCGGCGCCATCCGTCATAAAGAGGCGCACCCAGGCCACTCCAGGAGGGTCCGGCGGGCAGGCCAAGGCGCCGGCCAGTTCTCCCCGGCGTTCGAGTACCAGGAAAGGCGGGGAACCGATCCAACTCAACGGCTCCCGCCAATCCAGGTGACGATGGACGAAGTGATTATCCTGTAGCATCCCAGACAGCGGGCGCTGGTCTGTGAATACCGCCGAGCGAACAAGACTTTCGAATGTCATAACCGGAAGAATAGCAATTTCTTCATTAAGCGTTGTTTTGGCGTCGGGTTTTTAACACCCGCCAACCCAGACTGCAGAGTGATCACGGCATCCAGAAACTTCCAGCGCCGCAGGAAAAGTGCTGAGAGCAGTTGCATCACCTGGACGCGTAGTTGGTCTTCGCCGGCTTTCTCGAGCGCCTCACCGGCTTCTTTGTAGGCCGTAATGGCATCCGGGTAACGTTTCAGCGCTTCGAGAGCGGAGGCGCAGTTGGCCCGGGCCATCCCAAGACGGCGAAAGTCACCCGCTTCGGTAAAGACGGCTTCCGTTCCTGCCACGGCCTCCAGAGCGGCTTGCTGCTGTTTGGCGCGCAGGAGGGCAACGGACTGATTGTTCTTCATCTCCGCCGCCATCAACTTGTCGCCCGCCTCGGTAAAAGACGCGGCCACCTCGGCAAAGGCCTGGCTCGCAGCCAGGAAATCGCCTGATTCATAGATTCGCTTGGCGTGAGCAGCCAGGGATTGGGGATCGGACGTTTTGGCCATTACAAGGTTATATCCAGCAGGTCTTCGGCCACTGAGCGCAATTTCTCGGTGGACATGTTGCTTAATTTCATCGCCAGTTCCAGGTAGGGACGATTAACCGGCTTGCAGGCAAACTCCTGCATTTCACGGGGCATTTGGAGGAAATCGGCAATAGCCTTCTGTTCCGCCATCCACAAGCCGACCGGTCCGCTCTGGTCGAAAAGAGCCTCGACTTGTCCGCCCAGCAAGGCGATCAGCCCTTCCAATTCGGGCAGGGGGATCGGGCGTTCGCCCATTTCATAGGATTTCAGGCGGGGGATGGAAAGACCCGATGATTCGGAAAGCGTGCGCAGGGAAAGGCTGGCTTTCTCGCGTTCCTGGCGCAGCAGCGCGCCTACCAGGCGTTGGCGAATGGTTACGAGAACTGACAGGTTCAGGGTCCCGGTGGGAGCCTTATCATCCGAGAGGGCCTCTTTCCGCCAGAAATGGCTCAAAGGCAGGGAAAGGTAATAAGCCAGCACTTCCAGTTCCGGCAGGGAGGGGGATTTCCGCCCTTCTTCCCAGGCCCGTAAAATGCCGGGCGGTACGCCGATGGCAGCGGCACATTCCGGAATGGTTTTTCTCTGCGCCATCCGGGCATCCCGAATAAGGACACCTAATTTTTTGGAGCGGACGATGACATGGGCTTGGATGCTCATAGGATTTCCTTTGTCAATAGAACCATTATAGCAAAGAGGATTCCTGCAAACCAGCGGGAGGATTGGCTTGGAAGTGCGGAACCGGCAACAATACCAAAAAGATTGTTAAAACAACTCCTGTTAGCGAACCCCTTTTTCGGCCAGTTCGATCAATTGGGAAGCAATCTGCTGTAAAGTCATCGAGGCCGTATCGTTGGGAAATTTGCTGATGAAGGGTTCATGGCGGTTGTTCGCAACGGTAAAATTGTCTCCCATGTAAGGGACAGTGACCTGGACGGGCAGGCCGATCAGTTTCTCCGCTTCGGAGCGCGTCAGGCCTTCCAGTCCCACCGACCGATTCTGGATCGCATAAATTCGCTGGGCATCTATACCGAGGGTCTTAAGGTATTCGAATTCGACCTGGGTAAGCGTGCAAGTCGCCATGTCGGAACCCAGGACGAGAGCCAGAACGTTGGCCTGATGGATGATGGGAAGGCTGATGCGAGAGAGCGAGCGCCCCAGGTCAACGAAGAGATAATCATGGATTTCCAGAAGGGCGCTCACGATCCCAGTGACACGATCGCCAGCCAGTTGATTGGCCGAAGCGGGGTCTGGGGAGCCGGCAAGGAGATAAATGTACCAGCCGGGAATATGCGGTAGATTCTCTTTAAAATAAGCAGCGCTGGTGGCCTCAGGCTTTTGAAGCCCGACTGAAACCAGGTTGATTTGTCCATCGTAACCGACGATATTGGCAATCGAACCGATGGGAAGAACCAGGTCGAGGACCGCGACGCGTTTGTCCATCTTTGTGCTGGCAACACACATGGCGATGTTGGCGCACAGTGAGGAAGTACCTGTGCCGCCTTTTGCGCTCAAGAAGGCAATCAATTTGCCCTGTTTTATAGATACGGGTTCTTTTGTTTCCTGCTCTCGCGGCAAAAACTGGAGCAAACGCGGCAGCGCCTCACCGGACTTGAGCAGGTACTCGTTACAACCGGCCGCCAGAAGCGCCGACATCTCCTGCGGCTCCTCCCGGCTGGAAAGCGCAACGCACGGGACCTTGGCCGTGCGCCGGTCTTGGCGGAGGCGGATGAGGAGTTCCACGCCGGCCAGATCGGGCAGGGCCGGATCGAAAATGATGATGCCGGGGAGGTCTTTCCAGGCGGAGATCAGCCCTTCGCGGCCGCTGGAAGCAGCGAGGACATGGTAGCCCTCCTTATGGAGGACGGCTGAGAGGTAATTCCGGCTGGCGGCGTCTGCATCTATGATGAGAATGGTTACAGGAGGTCGGTCCACGTATCACCTTCCAGAATCATTGTTCCAATGGGGGCATCAGGTAACCCAAGCCGGAACGGGTGACGATATGCTGTGGTGTATGAGGGTCTTCTTCAACTTTCTGCCGCAACCGGGCGATGGTAACCCACAGGATTTCCTTGTCATCCCGATATTCCGGCCCCCAAACGCTGGTGAGCAGTTCCTCGGCGGTCAGTACTTTTCCAATGTTATGGGTAAACTGGAGCAACAGCCGATATTCGGTGGCCGAGAGGTAGACCGGGGTCTCACCCAACCAGACCTCCGCACGGGCAAAATCAATCCGCAGGCCGCCATGGGAGAAAAATCGGGTCTGGCCCACCTCCGTCACCTGGGCACGCCGCAGCACGGCGCGGACGCGCGCCAGCAATTCGGTGACAGAAAAAGGTTTGACCACGTAGTCATCCGCGCCCACATCCAGGCCGCGCACCCGGTCTTGTTCCTCGCCTTTTGCGGTCATGATGATGATGGGCACGTTGGAGTATTGGCGGATGCGTTGGCAGACGGTGAAGCCATCCATGCGCGGCATCATCACATCCAGGAGGATCAGGTCCACCGGCCCGGCGGAGAATAATTCGAGAGCCGCTTCCCCGTCGGAAGCAGTGAAGACCTCGTAACCTTCGGTCAACAGGTTGGCCTCCAGGAGGCGCAGGTAACGAGGCTCATCGTCAACGACCAGGATGCGTACAGGCATATTTACCTCTCCGGAGGAAAGACTGCCGGCTTGGACGGCAGTTCGATATAGAATGAGGTCCCTTTTCCAGGAATGGCCTTGACGGAAATACGTCCCTCATGAGCCTGGATGATCTGCTGGCAGATGAACAAGCCCAGCCCTGCGCCGCGGCGATTGTTGCTGTCTGGAACGCGGTAGAAGCGGTCGAACAGGTAGGGGATATGTTCTGCCGGGATACCGGGGCCGTGGTCTGTGAAGGTAATGACCTGGTATTTCTTGTCTGCTTTCAAGGTGATTTCGATGGCCGCGCCGGGAGCATATTTGATGGCATTATCGAAAAGGTTATTGAAGACCTGGCTCAAGCGGACTGTGTCCGCCTGGATGGGGGTGGCAGGCTCCAGGTCCAGTGTGACTTCGAGATCCTTGTGCCGTCCCTGAATGCGGATGACAACGTCGCGCAGAAGGGCTTCCAAGCGCACCGGTTGAAAGTCCATCACCAAGGTCCCGCTTTGCAGACGGGCTGAGTCGAGCAACCGGTCTATCAGCATCACCAGTTGGTCGGTCTCTTCATCAACGATGGTGAGGAATTCCCGCTGAGTTGCATCATCCCAGGTGGTATCAGGGCGCAGGAGGGAGGTGGTGTACCCTTTGATGAAGCCAAGCGGGGTATGCAATTCGTGAGAGATTGTGGCGATGAAGTCGTCCTGCAACTGGGCGCGGCGGCGGGCCATCTCCAGTTGTTCGGTGGCGTCCTGCAAGGAGTGGCCTTCAAAACTGCGCGTCACCTGGCTGGCAGCCAGGAGCGCCCAGGGGAGTTGTTCGGCGGTGTATTCAGGCCCGCCAAAGCGGACGAAAACAAGCGCGCCGCGGCCGGGCGTCAGCGCCAGGGGAAGACCGAGAAGATGGGGCATGGTCGTCCGGTCGGACTTGGTGCCCTTGCGCGGGACGGAGCACATCACCTTGCCGGAGGCAATGACCTGGTTGGCAATATCTTCTCCCCAGGGAGCGTCGGCTTCCTTGCTGCGGCCGCGCCCTACTGCGCGCGCGTAGACCGCCTCAGTGATGGCATTGGAGTCGTCAGTCTTATAGATTACCAGGTTGTCGAAAACAAAGTGTTTCCTCAAGCCGGTGAACAGGGAATCGAGAGCCCTTTTCCAATCGCCTTTCACGCTGGAGGTGCTCAAGCGGGTGAATTCTTCGAGCGTTTCGAGTTCCATGTTCATTCCCTATAAAGGCTGCTGTCCACCAGTTAGAGGGGGTTTTTCGCAGACAGCAGAGGGAACTTGAAGGTGGAGCCTTGACCTACCACGGATTCGACCTCGATGATCGAGCCGTGCGCGTTGATGATGTCGCGCACCAGCGCCAGTCCCAGCCCGGTGCCTCCATACCGCCGGGTGGAGGAACTGTCCAGTTGATGGAAGGGCTCGAAAATTTCCTCCAGGCGGTTAGCGGGAATGCCAATGCCGGTATCTATTACAGACACCATGATAAGCTGCCCCACATCCGGCTGGATGGAAAGCCGCACGGTTCCGTCAGCAGGGGTAAATTTGATGGCATTGTCCATCAGTTGGAGAATAGCCCAGGAGATTTTTTCCTCGTCGGCCTGCACGGGCGGCAGGTCAGCGGCAATATCTTTCTGGAGGCTGACATTGCGATTGGCGGCACTGGTGCGGGAATAGTTGAACACTTCTTCGGCCACCTTGGCAATATTGACCGGGTTCAGGTGCAGGCTCATCTCACCGCGTTCGGCCTGGGAGAACAGGATGAGGTTGTCAATCAGGCTTTCCAACTGGCCGGCAGCCCGCTGGCTCACCTGGAGAGCATTCTTCTGTTCCGAGGTCAACCCGCCCAAAGACTCGGTCGCCAGGAGTTCGAGATAACCTTTCACATGCGTGAGGGGAGTGCGCAGTTCGTGGGAAACATTCGCCACGAAGTTGGCCTTCAACTGGCTCAACTCCGAAAGTTTTTGCAGGGCGGTCTGCAACTCGGCCGTGCGTTCCTGCACGCGGCGTTCCAGGAAACGATTGGCATCTTCGAGCGCGTTGCGCAGTTGGATGATCTGTTCGGTGACGGCATGGTCCAATTGACGGCGATCCACAAATCCGAGTTCAATCAGGGCTTCGCCCAGGTAGCAGCGTTTGCCGGCATTTTTCGTCTCGGTCTGATATGTCAGCGCCTTTTTCAAATCCGCTTCGGTGATGACGCCCTTTTGCACCAGGGCTTCACCCAAGCGGGGAACAAGGACTTCGGGGGTCAGTGGGGTCGTCATAGACACACCTCATGCTTGCCAGACCCAATCCCCGCCAACCATCGTGGCGCGGGGCTGGATTTCCCGTAAAACGGACGGATCACAAGCGAACGGGTCAACATCCAACACGATCAAGTCTGCCAGATATCCTGCCGCCAGCCTGCCCAGCCGGTCTTCCATCCCGGCCGCGTAGGCGGGACCGAGGGTGTAGGCTTCGAGTGCTTCGCGGAGCGGCAGGCGCTGCTCTGGGTACCAGCCATCCGGACCGGGGAACCCGGTGACACGGCGGCGGGTGAGAGCGGCATGCAGGCCCCAAAAGGGATTGGGACTGTCCACCGGCGCGTCCGAGCCGAACGCCAGCCTCGCCCCGTTCCGGACCTGGGTCTGCCAGGCGTAAGCCAGGGCCGAGCGCCCGCCCCAGGCTTTATCCGCCATTTCCATGTCCGAGAGGGCATGGATGGGCTGCATCGAGGCGACGATGCCCAATTGCGCCAGCCGACCGGCGTCTTCCTCATGGAGCACCTGGACATGCTCGATGCGGTGACGCAAGGCTGGCAACTTGTGCTTCACCACATCGTCGCGCAGGCGGGCGAAGCCATCCAGTACCTCGTGGTTGGCGCGGTCTCCGATGGCATGGACTGCCAGGCTGAGGCCGGCACGCGCCGCCTCGCGCCCGTACTCGAAAACATCGTCCGCGTCCATTAACAGAATACCACGATTTTCAGGCTCGTCAACATAGGGTTCGAACATTGCACCGGTATGCGGTCCCAACGCGCCGTCGGAAAAGAGTTTCACCGGGCCGATGCGAAGCATATCGTCCCCCATTCCAGTGCGCAGCCCGAGGCGCGCAGTCACCTCTATGTCCTCGCGGGGAATGGCCTGGAGGACGCGCAAGCGCAGGCCGCCGCGAGCGTTGAGGATTTGCAGGGCGCGGAAGGACGCCTCCCGGTCGAAGTTGTGGATGCCGGTCAGGCCCATACGCCAGAGGCGTGGGATGGCCTGTTCGAACAAGCCGGCCAGGTTTTCGGGGTGCGGCTTGGGGATGGCGTTTTCGACCAGGTTCGTAGCCTTTTCGAGCAGGATGCCGGTCGGTTGGCCGCGCCGGTCACGCTGGATGATGCCTTCCCTGGGATTGCGAGAGCGCTTCTTGATCTTGGCCCGGCGCAGGGCAGATGAATTGCACCAGGCAGCATGCAGGGATTTGGCGGTCAGATAGACCGGGTTCAACGGTGCAACCGCGTCCAGGTCCGCGGCGGACGGCCATTCGCCGCCCCACAGGTTCTGGTTCCAGCCGTGACCGAGAATCCACTCCTCGATGTGTGTCTTCTTGACGCGCTCGGCTACTCGTTTCAGAATTTCATCCTTGGAGGGGACTTCGCAATCAATCTTCTGGTCGTTCAGGACATAGAGTTGCAGGTGAATATGGGCATCGGTGAGACCGGGCAGGATGGTGCAGCCAGCCATGTCCTGCAATTCGGCCTGCGGGTGCTGGTGCAGGAGTTCTTCGCCGCCCACAGCCAGTATTTTCCCGTCGGCTATGACGATGGCCGAGGCGGAAGGCTGGCGGGGATCCTGGGTATAGATGTGGGCGTTGTGGAGAATTTTCATGCGGTCCTGATCAATCATTCAGCAAACGCTTCAATAAGGCTTCGAGTTCTTCGTCGGAGTAATAATGGATGGTCATCGTCCCCCCTTTCCGGCCGGCGCGCAGGTTGACCTTGGTTCCCAGGCTGGCCCGCAGGCGCTCCTCCAGGGCGGTTATTTCCGGCTGGATGGCCGGCTTCGGTTTGACCGCCGGTTTTTCTCCGGAGAGTTTACGCACCAGTTCTTCAGTCTGCCGGACATTGAGTTCCTGGGAAATGACCGTGCGCAGTGCAGCCGTCTGGGCTTCGGTGGCGGGCAGCGCCAGGAGGGCACGCGCGTGGCCTTCTGCAATGCGGCCCTCGATGAGTGCATTCTTGACAGAGTCAGGGAGTTTCAACAGCCGCAGGGTATTCGTGACAGCCACGCGGCTCTTGCCCACCCGGGCGGCAATCGCCTCGTGCGACAGGTCGAAATCCTCGGCCAGTTGGCGGTAGGCTTCGGCTTCTTCCAGCGCCGAAAGGTCGGAGCGCTGGACGTTTTCGATGATGGCTAATTCCAGCCTCTGTTGGTCGGTGGCCTGGCGGACAATGACCGGCACCGCGGTGAGACCCGCCAGTTTGGCGGCTTGCAGGCGGCGTTCCCCGGCAATGAGTACGTAATGGCCGGAGGCATCGCCGGGCGTGACAATCAGCGGCTGGAGCACCCCGTGCTCGCGCACCGAGTCGGTCAGTTCCTGGAGTCCCTCCGGGTGCAATACATTGCGCGGCTGGCGTGGATTCGGGGAGACCAGGTCCACCGAAATCAACGCCACACCGTTTTCCGCCGGGAGGGCTTCCCCGCCGGGGATGAGCGCTCCCAAGCCGCGTCCGAGGCCGGTTTTTTGAGCCATAGGTTTCTCCTGGATACCCTTGTCAAGCCGAAACTTCGGCGATGGCGATGCCATCGCCTTTCAACAGTTCTCTGGCCAGCAATTCGTAAGACCTGGCTGCGTTGGAAGTGGGGGCATAAGCCGTGACCGGTAAGCCGTACGACGGCGCTTCCGCCAGGCGGATGCTGCGGGGGATGATCGTCTCGAATACCTGGCTGTCGAAGTGTTTGCGGACCTCGCTCACCACATCGGCGGAAAGATGCGTGCGGCCGTCGAACATGGTCAGGAGCACGCCGCGCACTTTGAGGGAGGGGAAAAGCGCGCTGCGCACACGCTGCACGGTGCGGGTCAACTCGCCCAGGCCTTCCAGCGCCAGGTATTCGCACTGCACAGGGATCAAGACGCCGTCCTGGGCGGCCATCAAACCGTTGACGGTCAGCAAGCCGAGCGAGGGGGGACAGTCTATCAACAGGTAGTCGAAACGCTCCACCAAGGGCGCGATGGCCTGGCGCAGTTTGGATTCACGTCCCAATTCGTTGACCAGTTCCACCTCCGCGCCCGCCAGGGCCGGGGAGGAAGGCAGGATGGAGAGTTTCAAGCGCGGGTTGTGGAGGACGTGCGCCGAGGCTGGAACCTGCCCCAGCAGCGCCTCGTATGTGCCGCCCTTGACGGTATGTTTGTCCACACCCAGGGAAGATGTAGCGTTCGCCTGAGGGTCAATATCAACGATCAAGACGCGCTGGCCGAATTGGGCCAGGCAAGCGCCTAGATTGATGGCGGTGGTCGTTTTCCCCACTCCGCCTTTCTGATTGACCAGTGTGTAGACACGTCCCACTACAAAACCTCCACCAGGCAGGTTTGAATTTCTTCCTGGGTTGGGATGCCCTCCAGGCCGCTCCGGCTGATGGAAAACGAGGCCAGGTGGGTGGCAAAGCGCGCCGCGGCCCACGGGTCGCGGGTGGCAAACAGCCGCCAAAAGAAGGCCGCCGCAAAAATATCGCCCGCGCCGGTGGCATCCACTTCCTCCCTTTCAGGGGCGCGGAAGCGCCGCAAGTCGCCATTCCAATACAGTCGCGCCCCGGCGGGGCCTTCCGTGACGGCCAGCACACGCGTGGCTGAGGCCAGGGCCTCGATTCGATCCTCGTCGCTGCCAACGTCTTCCACGCTGATCACCACTGCCCCGGCTTTGGGAAGCATGTTCGCTGCTTCCGGCCAGGCAGCAGGTCGGATGCGGCCGCCTCCGTCCCAGTCCCGCAGCCAGCCCTGGGGAGTCAGCCCCAGGATCGAGCCGCCGTGCCCATCGTTGACCAGCGTTTTGCCTTCCTGCGCGATCGGCCCAATGTGAAAGATGGGGGCGCGCTGCCAGGTGGGCGGGACATCGTCTGGTGCCAGGTCCGTGGCGACGTGGTGAATATACTGAACACGGCCTGTTGAGGTGTAGATATTCTCGAAGGTGGTGCTGCGCTCCACCGCCACGTTGTGGACCTGGATCCCGTCCAGCACATCGAGGGAGATTTCTCCCCCGAAGGCAGTCACGATGCCGACGCGCAGGCCGAGGGCGCGCGCCGTCAGGGCGCTGTAGGCGGCTGTTCCTCCCAGGCGCAAGCCCTGCGGAGTGACGTCACAGGAAAGATGGCCGACGAGGACGTAATCCACCGGCTCGAAGGGAACAAGGACTGACATGGGTAGATTATACACTGAGGGGCAAAAAAAGAGATAAGCAAGAAGGGAAAAGTAAAAAAGTACCCCTCACCTTTTCCATGAACTGAAACCCCGCCGGAGTAATTTTATTTACTCACCTTACGCAGAAATAGCGTAAACTTGGTGAATGGCAAATGACAAGCAACTCGATCTATACAGTAATTATCTCATCAGTGCTTTTGGTCAGACAACGTCGACTGGCCTATCGACGCTATTGAGTGGCGAAGTCGGCCAGGACGGCGCGCCCGTCCAAGCCGAAGACGCCTTCATCGAAGGTGTACTTCCGCCGTGCCTGCCGTGAAACGTGGAACTCGAACTCTGCCATGCAAGTCTCCTTGAGGGGATTGCGGAGGCCTAATCATACCCGATAACCTGTTCTCGGGAAAACGTCCCCGCCCAAATAAAAAAATCTCCGGCGGGGTTTCAGTCCACGCCGGAGCAAATCCTTTACTTCTTTTTAGGCCAGAACCAGCCGGCCAGGCCATAGAGAATCCCCAGCAGGATCAATCCAAACTTGAAAGATGCGCACCAGAAGGAGATCACTGGCCAGGCGGAATCGACATTGCCGAGCAGGATATTCCATAAGCCAATATTCTCGACTGCATCAAGACCTGCCGCTACGAACGCGCCCCAGCCGAACCAGGCCCCGAGTCTGGCAAAAAAGCCCGGGTGCCGACCCGCGGCGAGAAGCGTGCCGAGGGCCAGCGCAAGGGCGTAGACCGGCATGAAGAGGAAGTCGAAGCCGAGGCCGAAACCGGCGAAGAGTTGGGCGCGAGAGTCCCAGGAGGCGATCATCGCCTGCGCGGCTTCGGGCGTGCGCGCAAACTCGAACGAGATGATGCCGGAGGGCGCGGCGGGAGTCGTCAGCGGGGCACCGAGCGGACGGAAAATGGCGAACAGGATCAGGGTCCAGATGAGGAACGCCCAGAAGAGGGGTTTTCGATTTGCGGCAGGGATCCATTCCAATGGATGTTTCATGCAATTGCCTTCCGATAGACACGATGATTCTTGTACTCCACGCCGTTCAGGTTCTTCAAGTCAGCGCGCATCTGCTTGGTGGTCTCGGCCACCTGGGTCATTTCCACATGCTCGAACTGGTTGTAACCAAAGACGGTCTTGCCCATTTCGTAGTAGAGCAGGGCGTTTCCGCCGGTGCCCTGGAATTCGGGCAGCACGCCCATACCGTTGCCTGAGATGGTCTTGGTGCGTTTCATTTCGAGCAGGAGGTCTACGATGCCGAAGGGGAAGAGGCGGCCTTTGGCGCGCTGGAGGGCGGCGGAAACGTCCGGGAAGGCAAACAGGAAGCCGACGATATCCTCTCCGTGCAGGATGAGTTTGATGAGGCGGTGGTCAGCGACCATGAAGACGTTCTGCACGGCGTAGTCAATATCGCCCTGGGTGAAAGGATAGTATTCCCAGTTGTGGATGAAGGTGCGGTTGTAGGTCTCGCCGATGCGCTGCGCCCAGGAGATGAGTTCTTTCTTGCTTTTGAATTGCTTGACGGATAGATTGCCGCGCTGCATGGCCCACTTTGCGATGCGCTCCACCCGTTCCGGCACCCGGAAGGATTCGGCGGGCAGGTAACAGGAGACGAAGTCCACCTCCTTCTCGAAGCCGAGCGCCTCGACCAGTTTGGGGTAGTAGTCGTAGTTGTAGGTCATCATGGTCATCATCTGGCGGTGTTCGGTGCCCTCGATCTGGATGCCGTAGCCGTCGAAGGGGGAAAGGCCTTTGGGGCCGATCATCATGTCCAGGCCGCGCTGGCGCGCCCAGTCGAAGGCCGCGTCGAAGAGCGCTTGGGCGGTGGCGAGGTCGTTTTCGGCATCGAAAAAGTAGAACTGGGCTTTTTTGGTCTTGTGATATTTGTTGAAAGGTTTGTTTTCCCCGGCGAAGATTCGGCCTACCACTGCGCCGTCGCGCAGGGCCAGGAAGAAGTCGCCTTCGGAATGGTCGAAGAAGGGATGTTTCTTGCGGTTCAGGGGAAGGTAGGCGTCCATGAACAGCGGCGGGACCCACTGGGGGCAGTCTTTGTAGAGATCATAATAGAACTGGACAAAGCGTTTGACCTGGGACTTATTGCTGGTATCAACTTTTTCGATGCTGACCATACGGGACTCCTTGAAAGGAAATGAGTGCTTGTGCAAAGTATATAACACAATCTGGATTTAGGGTTGCGACTTCGTCCGGGCGGGACCGGTTACCTGTCCGCCGTACCCCGTCCCAACCGGACGCGGAGGCCGCCGTTGACAAATCCAAGCGTGGTATCCAGCCTAAGCTGCATCTGGCCGAGCAGCGCCGGGTCGCTGCACAGCACGGACAGGTTCCAGCCGGGGCATTTCTCGCGCAGCACATTGCTGAACTGGGCGTAAAGGTTGCGCAGGTCCGCGCCTGAGCGGACGCGCCGTCCGTAGGGCGGGTTGGTGACCACCCATCCTTTTTGAGCCGGCGGCGTGATGGAGGATACCGCCTGGCACTTGAACTCGATGCAATCCGCCACCCCGGCGCGGGCGGCGTTTTCGCGTGCCATTTTAATGGCGCCAGCGTCGCGGTCGGAGGCCAGAATGGTCAGAGATGGATTATGGTTAATGGTTAATGGAGTTCGAATGGATATCCAGAGTTGTTCATCGAAATTCGGCCAGTCCATGAAGGCGAAGCGGCGGTGGATGCCGGGCGGGATGCCGAGCGCCATCAGGGCAGCCTCGATGGGGATCGTCCCGGAGCCGCAGAATGGATCGAGCAAAGGAGATTGCTTGTCCCAGCCGGAGGCCATGAGAATGGCCGCCGCCAGAGTCTCACGCAGGGGGGCCTTGGCCACCGCCTGACGGTAGCCGCGTTTGTGCAGGATCGTCCCGGACGAGTCCACGCTGACGGTGAGGCGGTCATCGGACAGCCGGACGACCACCAACTGTGGCGGCCGG
>JBFMCM010000085.1:0-2220 GCA_040754355.1 Chloroflexota bacterium
GTGGGCGTTGGCGACCAAGTCAACCGCATAATCCAGGCAGTTATAGTCCACCAAGTCGTATTCGTTCCAGTTGGTGTGATCGTCCGAAATGAAATCCACCAGTTCCATCCAGGTGACGGGGCGGTAATACGTCGTCGGTGTCATGGTGAGCGTCGGCTGGGATGTCGAGGTCGACGGCCGGGATTCGGTCGGCGTGCGCGTATCGGTGGAGGCCGGCTCGTCATTCCACGCAAAATCAACCGGGAAAAGACAGCCCGCGCTGAAAATGAGCACGGTAACCATGATTCCCAGCCATTCGAGCCAACGAAAAACTTGTCTACGACTCATTTGTCTACTCGATGGGTTTCTCATTCATCATGAACAGGAATTCCCAAACTCTTCATCAACGGAGTGCAGGCTTCGCGAAGCACCCTTTAGTATTACAGCGCAAGGTTGCTATCCCACTGGAAAACCATCCACGAATACTTCGGCAGGCTCAGTACAGGTTTTTCACGAATGCACGAATTTGAGCCGCTCATTCGAGCATTCGTGGTCGTATTCGTGGACGGTTTGGGCAAAATTGGGATCACATGCCCGACTTTGCGCTGTAATATTAGGTTCAGCCTGCATATTTATGCGGACTAAAGTCCGCGCTCCAATATTCACGAAAATTGTATGCAAGCCTCATCCGATTCGCAAGTGACGTTCGTCATCTCCAGCGCATCGACCGGTGATTCAAACCCGGAATTAATCCAAGCCGAAGTATAATCCCCGCATGTCCCTCCTCAGCCGCCTCCTGCTCGGGGTGGAAACCGGCCTCTACCTCATCTTCTTCGCCCTCCTGCTGGGCGGCAGCGATTTCATCATTTCCGAAGAGCCGCAGGAACGCGTCCGCCGCTACAGCCGGGCGGTCGAATTCGACTACTTCGACTGGACGCTGGACGCCCTGGGCCTCAAACTCGGCCAGGCGGCCCTCGACACCCCTTTCTACTTCCCGGAACCTCATCGGCGGGAGATCGTCAGCGACTACCTGCGCCTGATGGACGAAATCCTGCAAGCCGAATACCGACTGAACCTCGTCTACACCGACCCGTCCGTCACGGACCCGGAGTCTGCCTCCGCCGACCTGCGCGCTCAACTCGACGACCTCTACGCCCGTCAAGACCAACTCTCCCCACTGGCAGAAGCGGTGCTCGAGGCGCAGGTCTCCGCCGTCCTGGCGGATTTAGACCTGACGACCGGCGGCCAGCCCATCCCGCCCGTCCTGTTCCAAGTCAGCCCGCTGCCCTATCACCTGGTCATCTCGCCGCGCGACAAGATCCAGCAGGACGCAGCCATCTCGCTCATCCCCGACCTGACCGTTGACCGGCAGGAAACGCTGGAAGATAAAGTCTCCGCCGGGATGGACGTCTCGGCGCTGGTGGTGCCGGTGGGCGGCATCGGCACCTACCCCACCATGGTCATGCGCACCAATTCGCTCGATTGGCTGGCCGACACCATCTCCCACGAATGGATCCACAACTGGCTGACCCTGCGCCCGCTGGGAGTCAACTACGACCTCAGCCCGGAACTGCGCACGATGAACGAGACGACCGCCTCGATTGCCGGGAGCGAGATCGCCGTCCTGGTGCTGCTGCGCTACTACCCGGCCCTGGCCGAGGAATACGGCCTGCGGACCGTCAGCCTGCCGTCCGCGCCTTTGCCGCCCGGCGGCTGGCCGCGCCCGGTCTTCGACTTCCGCGCCGAGATGCACGCCACCCGCCTCCACGTGGACGAACTGCTGGCCGCAGGCAAAATCGAGGAAGCCGAAGCCTACATGGAAGCCCGCCGCCAGGTCTTCTGGGAGAACGGCTACATCATCCGCAAACTGAACCAGGCTTACTTCGCCTTCTACGGAGCCTACGCGGACCTCCCCGGCGGCGCGGCCGGCGAGGACCCGGTCGGCCCGGCGGTGCGCCTGCTGCGGGGTCAGTCGGACTCCCTGACAGACTTCCTGAAGACGATTGCCGAAATGGCCTCCTTCGAGGAATTGCAGAAAGCCGTCAGCCCATGAGCATCATTCAATATTTTCATGTCATTGCGAGCCGCCGCCCTGAGCGAAGTCGAAGGGGGCGGCGAAGCAATCTCCTCGCTAGCGCGGGGGTTGCTTCGTCACCCTTCGACTGCGCTCCCGTTGGTCGCTCCGCTCAGGGCTCCTCGCAACGACACACTGATTTGATTTTTGTTTTTTGCTTATTGCTT
>JBFMCM010000086.1:0-14017 GCA_040754355.1 Chloroflexota bacterium
GAGGGTCTGCAGGACCCGGTCGGGGTCGGAGGCCGCCGCGGCGCGCGTTCCCACCTGGGCCAATATTTTGATGAGCGCATGGGCGCGGGCAAGTTGGTTTGCCTGGCGATATGATTCGTCGGCGGCTCGCAGGCGGTCCATAACGGTCGCTAGTTGGCCTGCCATGATTGTGAGCAAGTTTTCGTCGTCCTCGGAGAAGGCATTTGGCTGTGCGCTTTCGACGTTTATGACGCCGATGAGCCGCTCCTTGATTTTGAGGGGCACACAAAGTTCGGATTGCACCGTGGGGTCTACGAGTAAATAATAGGGGCAGCGGCTGACATCACCCACCCGGTAGGGATGGCCGGTCTGGGCAACGTGCCCGGTGATACCATGCCCGACGGGGATATCGGGGCTTTCCACATCCGGGGTATGGTAGGAAGGATGGACGCGCAACATGCCGGCTTGTTCGTCCAGCAGCATGATGCCAAAGTTGTTGGGATAGAGTTTTTCCCCGATCAGGCGGGTGGCGCGTTCGAGCAGTTCTTTCTCGCTGCTGGCCTCCGTGGATTCGATGGCCAAGGCAAGAAGCGCGTCGAGTTGGCGGGCGCGTTTCTGTTCTTCTTCGAGCAGGATGGCTTTGGTGATGGCGAGCGAGATCTGGCGGGCAGCCAGTTCGCCGCGGGCGATTTCGTCCTCGGTAAAGGCATGGGGGGCGTTGAAGCCGAAGATCAGCGCGCCCAGTTTCCGGGTCCCGGCGAGGAGCGGGAGGCCGAGAGCGGCAATATTCGGGAATTCCTCGGCCACATTCCTGGTCAGGATGTCAGTCTCTTTGACGTTTTCGATGGCAAGGGCGCGCCCGGCATCCATCACGGCGGCGGTAAGCGTGTATTCGCCGTTCTGGAACTGATGGACTTGCTGGTAAGTCTCGCTCAACGGGCCGTAGGCTACCTGCGGGAGGGTCTGCCGGTTTCCTTCATCCCAAAACGTGATGTAGCAATCGTGCGCGCCGAAGAGTTCCCCGGTGCGGTTGACCAATACTTGCAGGATGGAGGTTGTATCGGCGGCCTCCAACGCGGCGCTGACGATGTCGCCGAGCAGGCTCAAGAAGGCAGTCTGTTCGTGGAGTTCGCCGAGCAGAGCCTGTTGTTCGGATGTCCGTTGATTCAGCCCCCTGGTTGTTTGGCGGAGACGAATGACGATCGTCATCACCAGGATGACGACAACGACGCCGTAAATGCCCCCCCGCTCGAAGGCCATTTCGCTGAGTGTGTGGCCTTTGTGCAGGCTGATGAGGATTTGCAGGCTCAATCCCAGAAAGAAAATGATCCAGGCGTATTGGCCGACCAGCCAAACCGATACCAGCACCGGGAGGATGACCAGCACACCGACCGGCGTCCTGGCCGACTCGCTCAAATAATAGTAGACAGGGGCATAGATAGCCAGCAGCAAGAGTGGTAGCCCCCATTGGTAGACTGCGGGATGGTCTTCGAACCACTTACGGAGTCTTTGGGCCAGTCCCATGTCGTATTGTCTAGAAATAAAATTTTGCTTCCTGTTATACCTGCTCAATTAATACCATGTTTCGATGTCGCCGGCCTTTGCATCCCGCTTACAGAATAACCAAGTTGGGGTCCATGATATATTGCCACCAGTTGTTATGAACTCCACTCGTCCGGCCAGCGACATGCGGAATGTGCTTCAGCCACCAGACATGATGCTGGCGGATGTCTCCATTTCCCCACTCGTTGGCATTGACCTGGCGCGTCGTCCCCTGGAAGTTGGGGAAGTTGTACCAGTCGTCGCAGGCGCTGTCCACCAGGCGAGGATTGCCCCAATCATAGTCGGATTCGCTGTTGGGGGCATAGTGGATATTGCCCACTTCGGCCTGGTCGGGAGATTCTTTATCGTAGCGGGTGAATTTTCTATACAGGTTGGCTTCCCCGCTCGTTTTCGCGAAGGTTTTTTCCAGGACGGATTCTGCGCGGTGGCCGAAGGATTCGAGCATTTCGCCGACGCCGCGCTCGTAGGAAAATCCCATTACGATAAAGCGGCGCGGGCAGGTGTCGGTGCCGGCGATGGGCGGGGCGTTGCACCAGAAAGCCCCTGCGCCGGCCATGGTCGATTCATAGAACCCGGCATGAGGGAAGGCGAACAACCAGACCTCGTCAATATCACCTTGGGCGATGCGCGTTAGAATGTTCAATCTTGCCAGGATGGCCTGGTAATCGGCCATCGGTGGGGTGTGAGGGGGCTGAACTTTGTGGATTACATCCAGATACCCTTGAGGGGTGTAGCAAAATCCATCAATCAGGGTCGGGAACTCGTTCAAATCCACGCGCTCCACGATCTGGTAACGCGCCATGCCGTTGCTGGTCTGTAGAATGTCCGAGATGAACCCGGTAATCAGGTCTTCTGGGCGCTTCCAGTTCATTAGCCGCGAGAGTTTTTCGCCGGAGGCAGGGTCCATCACCGGGTCGTAGACGACGAGCAGAACGCGCGCGGTGACGATCTTCGCTAC
The DNA here is from genome assembly GCA_040754355.1 of Chloroflexota bacterium. Lineage (GTDB taxonomy): Bacteria > Chloroflexota > Anaerolineae > Anaerolineales > Villigracilaceae > UBA877. The sequence goes on from JBFMCM010000086.1 coordinate 2,501, forward strand.
CTCTGTGACGTTATCCGCCGGGGCAGGCGGCTTCGGCGGGGTGCTGGGAGGTTTCGGTGCAAACAGGCTGCGAAGAAAATCCCAAAAAGAAGACTTGGAATTCCCGGATGATGTAGTCATGGCCTCTCCTGGTTATGGAACATCGGTGGCGTAATAAACCTGGCCTTTTACGCTGATGAATATGTACCGGTTGGGACTGATGGCTAGCGCTGTCGCCACGCTCTCGAACATGCTGGCGCGGTCCTCTTCGGAAGCACGGAATTGACCCTGCAGGATCAGCGTGTCGGTGCGCTGGCTGAACCGGTAAACGGCCTGCGTCAGCGGGTCGAAGAGATAGAGTGACTGGTCGGGCGGCTCGGCAAAACTCAACTGCGTGAAATATGCGTCCGCAATGGTCACGCCAGCGGTGCGGTCGGGACGATTGTCGGTGAACGGCACCGGGTCCGCGCAGCGATTGACCACGCCCTGGAACTCGAACAGGGCGCAGGCTGTAACATGCCCATCGCTGAACAGCATGTACATGTCTATCCCGTTGGTCGCCAGGTCTATGACGGCGTTCATATTTGCGGGCACCTGCGCGCCAAAGAACATGACCGGCAAATTGGTATACTTCCCTTCAGAATCCGGCGCATAGTACCAGATTGCGTTTCCCGCCGTATCGAGCACGTAAATGTAATTACTGGAAATATCCAGTGCCATCCCGTTGATCCCCTCCCAGCCCAGTTCCGGGGCGGCCAGATGGACGGCGATTGGTCCGAAGGGACTGGGGCGGCAAAAAAGCAGGTTGCCGGAGGCGTCCAGGGCGATCAATGTAGCGCTGTAACTATTGATTTTTGGCGCGGCGAGGATGTCAATCAACCTTCCCACTTGAATGCCATCGTTGTACAAACCGGGCATGCAGTTGAATTGTGTATCGGGCTGATACCCCTGGGCGCCCGCATAATAACGTTGGACATTGCCGCGCGCCGCGTCCAGCAGATAGAGGTCGGTGCTGGTGGCCGCCAGGCGTGACACCTCCACCGTCTGGCTCAGGCCGCCGACGATTGCCGGGCTGAAATCCAGGCGCAGGATGCTATCCAGGTTGTCCAGCGCCGTCTGGGCGCGCAAGCGCAGTTCGTTGGCCTCCTCGGTCTCCAGGTAATCGTCAGCGATGTTCAAATAATACAGTGTTCGTTCCCACCCCACCCGGATGTCGGCTGGGTCGGTCTGCGCCGAGGCCCAGACGGAGGCCGCCCAGGCCTGATCGAAATTCTCCTGGTAGGAGGCTGTTTTCCCATGTTTGTTATAAAACGTCATCGCAGCCATCACCACCAGCAGCGGGATGACGATGGCGATGAACATCATGCTCATGCCGGTCACCTGCGGCTGCTCCTCCCGCAGGTTGGGCAGAAGGTGCGGCAGGAAGATGCGGATTTTTTCGGACGTATTGTGCGAAAGCACCCGCACCCCGCGCAGCCATTTGGCCAGGCCGCGGAAGACTTGCTGGCGCTTCGGTGAGGCAGGGCGTGAAATTTCAGGGACTTCGCTCCCGGAAGCGCGCCGGGTGGTGACGAAACGTCCCGGGCGGACTGCCTGCGGCTTGGCGACAGTCCCAGGCGGGCGAGGGATGGGGCGCGCGGGCTGCTCGGCCGGTGCGTCCTGGACCGGGGGACTGGGCGGCGCGGATTGGGCTTTTTCCTCGGCCGGGGGCTTTTCGTCCGCCTGCCCGGCGAGCAGACGCGCAAACCGGCTGGCGGGCTGTCCGCTGGCAACCTGGGAGGCTGGGCGGGAGGGGGCGGGCGGGCTTGTTTGAGGGACGGCAGGGGCCGGTTGGGCCGCGGCAGGCTCCTGGTCTGGTGCGGGGCGGGGAGCGGCTGCCCGGCGCGCTTCTCCAGCCAGGGGCGCCGGGCGCAGGACGGTGAGTTCACCATTGCCAGCCTGCACCTGTACAAGGATAGCATTCAGGTCGTCGCCGGAGACGGACAGGAGTTTACGCCGCAGGGCGTCGAAGGCGCTGCCGCCTGCGCTTCCCAGGGCTTCCTGCCAGCCGGAGGGCAAGGCTGCGCACAGAGCCAGTATGTCGCCGGGGTGGAGTTCGGCTTGCGAGAAATAGACCGGGGTGGTCTGGCTGGCTCCCAGGACGCGGCCGGAAGGCTGTTCCTCGTGGACATGGCGGGACTCGCCGCCTGTCAGGTGGAAGACGTGGGTTGGCCCGCTTTGCGCCAGGAAGAGTTCGGAACCGCGCAAAACGCCCAGGATGAGCCGCCCGATGACATACTGCCCCTTGCCGGTGGTGCGCACGTTGCGGTCCACCAGGAATTGGTTGATCGCTTCGGCTCCAGCGCGCAAGGCCGAGGTCAACGCGCCGGCGGTCTTGTAGAAACGTTCGGCCAGCCGGGCAGTCAATTGGTTATATTCGGCGGAAGAAAAGGGAGTGTTCCCTGCCAGGGTCAGGTAGATGACGAGGCGGTCGTCCTGACGGCCGCGGGCGGCGCGTTTCGGAGGCGCGCACACTTGCAGGCCGGGCAGTTGCGGCCATTCCTGGCCTTTGATGCGGTGGAATGGAAGCAGGTTGAGGTCAAACGAAGCAGCCACACGCTAATTATACTGGTAAAATCTCATTATGAAATTTACCCTTCACCGCACCTTCGATGACCTGGAACCGCTGGCCGCCGAATGGAACGGGCTGCTGGCCGAGAGCGTCACCCACGTCCCTTTCCTGCGCTATGAGTACCTGTCCGCCTGGTGGGCGACGCGCGGCGGCGGTGAGTGGCCTGCTTCTTCCGAACTGGCCCTCGTGACCGCACACCAGGACGGCCGCCTGGCGGGCATCGCCCCGCTGTTCTTTACCGCCAACCGGGAGGCCGAACCCTCGCTGCTGCTGCTGGGCAGCATCGAAATTTCAGACTATCTGGATTTGATCGTCCGCCCGGCAGATGTGGAGTCGTTCCTGCCCGGCCTGTTCGACTTCCTGCCGTCCCTACCCTTTGACTGGAAAAACCTGGATTGGCATAACTTGCTGGAGAATTCTCCCATCCTGCCCGCTCTCCAGACCGAAGCCGGGAAACGCGGCTGGACCTTCAGCCTGGAAAAAACATACCATGCCCCCTCCATCCCGCTGACGGGCGACTTCGAGACCTACCTGGCTGGCATTGACAAGAAACAGCGCCATGAGATTCGCCGCAAGATGCGCCGCGCCTTGGAACTGGGCGGCGTGGACTGGTACATCGTGAAGGACGAATCGGCGCTGGACGCCGAGGTGGACGCCTTCCTGGCGCTGATGGCCGCCGATCCCGATAAAGCCGCCTTCCTGACGGAAGTGATGCGCTCGCAGATGCATGCCGCCATCCACGCGGCCTTCGAAGCCGGCTGGCTGCAACTGGCTTTTTTTACTGTCAATGGCGCGAAAGCTGCGGGCTATCTCAACTTCGACTACGATAACCGCATCTGGGTCTACAACTCCGGCTTGGATCGGCGCTTTATGGAATATTCCCCCGGCTGGGTGCTGCTCGGTTACCTGCTCCAGTGGGCCAACGAAAACAAGCGCAGTCATTTCGACTTTATGCGCGGCAACGAGGATTATAAATACCGCTTCGGCGGGGTGGATAAGTTCGTGGTGCGGGCGAAGGTATCCCGCTAAATTGCAACGAAGCTGTACCGTTGCCCATATCGCCCAACAGGCGTAAAATTGGCGTGCCAGCCAATCCCATCGGCTGGCAAGGATGAATGAGGCATGTTCACTCAGGAAGACAGCGATAAATCCGGTTCTGCAGACAGTCAGCCGCCCCCGCGGGGCGGACGGCACGCGTTAAATTCAATCCTGGGATAACCCCTCTCGCAGGCTGCATTCCGGCCTCCTGCGGGTGTTATCCTGCCGCAGGAGGCCGTCATGTTAAACGTCTATAAAACCACGTCCGACCAGGGAATGGTAGAGCAGGAAAAATTCATCAACGGTTCGTGGATCAAAGCCATTGACCCGACCGCTGACGAAATTGCCCGACTGGTCGAGTGGGGCATCCACCCCGATCTCATCAACTACTCCCTCGATAAGGACGAAATCGCCCGCATGGAGCGCGACGAGGATGAGGACTATGTCTTCATCCTTTTGCGCATTCCCATCTTCCAGGGAGCGACCCATGACATCCCCTACGCCACTGCCCCGGTGGGCATTATCATCAAATCCAACCTGGTCGCCACCATCGGGAAATTCGACAGCGATATTTTCAGGACGCTCAGCAACGGCAAGTACCGCCTGCTGCGCACCGCCAAGCGTTTCCGCTTTGCCCTCTACATCTTCCTGGAGACCGCCACCCGTTATCTGGCTTATGTGCGTGAGGTCAACAAGATCGTGGACAGCCTGGAAGACCAGTTGCAAAAGTCCACCCGCAACCGTGAAGTCTTGGAACTGCTCAAGTACCAAAAAAGCCTCACTTATTTTGCCACCGCCTTGCGTTCCAATGAAGTGATGATGGAACGGCTGCAGAAAATGCGCATGTTCAACCAGTATGAGGAAGACCAGGACCTGCTCGAGGATGTCATCACCGAAAACCAGCAGGCCATCCAGATGGTCAACACCTCCACCGAAATCCTCTCCTCCATGATGGACGCCTTCGCCTCCATCATCTCCAACAACCTCAACGTGGTCATGAAGGCCCTGGCCGCCCTCACCATCATCGTCAACATCCCCACCATCGTCTCGTCCTTCTTCGGCATGAACGTCGAAATCCCCGGCAACGAGGCGCATCCGCTTTCCTTCCTCGCCGTGGTCGGCATTGCCCTGGGCATTACCACCATCGCGGCCATCATCTTCGCCAAACGTGACTGGTTCTAAGCCCGAACTCCTGCTGGATGCCCGCGCCGAACTGGGCGAAGGACCCGCCTGGGACTCCCGGTCGGGCGTCTTGTATTGGGTGGACATCCATGCCGGGAGACTGCACACCTTCGATCCTTCCCGACGCGCCGATCGGACCGTCAGCCTGGGCGAACCCATCGGCTGCGCCGCCCCCTCCCGCCTCGGCGGCCTGATCCTCGCCCTCCGCTCCGGCTTCTGGACCCTGAACCAGCCCGCCGGTACTCTGACTCAACTTGCCGCCCCTGAACACGCCTCGGGCAACCGCTTCAACGACGGGAAATGCGACCCCGCCGGGCGCTTCCTGGCCGGGACGATGGACGATGCCGAGAAGGAAGCCAGCGGCTCACTCTATTCCCTCTCTCCCGACGGCACGCTCAAGACCCTGCTCACCGGCCTGCGCATTTCCAACGGCCTCACCTGGAGCCCGGACTACAAGACCTTTTACTGCATTGACACTCCCACCCGTCTGGTGACAGCCTTCGATTACGACCTCGAAACCGGCGATATTGCCAACCCGCGCCCGGTCGTCCGCGTCCCGCCCGAGCTGGGCTGGCCGGACGGGATGACCTCCGACCAGGAAGGGATGCTCTGGATCGCGCTGTGGGGCGGGGCGAAGGTCACTCGCTGGGACCCGGCTACCGGTCGAATGGCCGCTGCGCACCCTGTCCCGGCGCTGAACGTCACCTCCTGCATCTTCGGCGGGCCGGACCTGAGCGATCTCTACATCACCTCCGCCCGCAAAGGGATGACGGAGGCGCAGGTGGCTGAGTACCCACTCTCCGGCGGCTTGTTCCGCTTGAAAACCGAGGTGCGCGGCCTGCCCACCTTTGAATTCGGCGGCGGGATGGGGTAGAATCTCCGGCAGAGGACGAGATATGCCAATTTATGAGTATGTTTGTCTGAACTGCAAGCACCAGTTCGAAGTTATCCGCCCCATGGCTGAGGCCGATGCCCCCCTGACCTGCCAACAATGCGGGGCGAAGGACATCCGGCGCAGGCTATCGCTCTTCTTTGCCGAAAGCGGCGGCAAGGCCGTGGCCGGAATGTCCGAGCCGTCCTGCGATTCCTGTTCCAGCGGGGATTGCAGCACCTGCGGGCATTGACGATTTACGATTGACGATTTTCGATTTCTGGAGGCAACCATGGATTTCACCCAACTTGGCCGCACTGGCTTGAAAGTCTCCCGGCTGTGCCTCGGCACGATGAATTTCGGTCCCCTGACCAGCGAGGCCGATTCGTTCGCCATCATGGACAAGGCGCTGGAACTCGGCATCAACTTCTTCGACACGGCCAATGTCTACGGTTGGAAGATCGGCGAGGGCATCACCGAGAACATCATCGGGCGCTGGTTCGCCCAGGGCGGCGGGCGGCGCGAAAAGGTAGTCATTGCCACCAAAGTCTATGGCCGCATGAGCGACTGGCCGAACACCTCCCAGCTTTCGGCCCTGCACATCCGCCAGGCGGTGGAAGAATCCCTCGACCGGCTGCAAACCGACCACATTGACCTGTACCAGATGCACCACATTGACCGCCTGACCCCCTGGGAGGAGATCTGGCAGACCATGGAAGTGCTCGTCCAGCAGGGCAAGGTGATCTACGTGGGCTCGTCGAACTTCGCTGGCTGGCACATTGCCCGGGCGCAGGAGACGGCAAAATCGCGCCGTTTCATGGGGCTGGTCAGCGAGCAAAGCCTGTATAACCTGAAGGACCGCATGGTCGAACTGGAAGTCCTGCCGGCCTGCAAAGCCTACGGGCTGGGCGTCATCCCGTGGAGCCCGCTGGCGGGCGGCTTGCTGGGTGGAATCCTAGAAAAGGTCAAGGAGGGCCGCCGGGCCGAGAAGGACACCCGGAAGGAGATCGAGGAAAAGCGTCCGCAGTTGGAAAAGTGGGAGGCCTTTTGCAAGGAACTGGGCGAAAAGCCCGCCGACGCCGCCCTGGCCTGGCTGCTGGCGAACCCGGCTGTGACCGCCCCGATCATCGGTCCGCGCACGCTCGAGCAGTTGACCGGCAGCCTGCGCGCCCTCGAGATCAAACTCGACGAAGAGGCCATGAAGAGGCTGGATGAAATCTGGCCCGGTCCCGGCGGCGAGGCGCCAGAAGCGTACGCGTGGTAGGAGTGACAATTCTTTAGCAATCACAACTCAACGAATATGGGACGATTACAAACCGGCATCTTTCCGCGATATTCCTACCCGGTCGGATTGGCTGCCGGTTTTGTTTTTGATTTTCTTTTCCTTCACACACGTTCCTTCCGCGCCGACGCCCGGGCCTGTATCGCGCGGTTGAAGCCGCCGTTGCGCGTTCACGGAAGGGAGAACATCCCCCTTTCCGGTCCCTGCCTGATCACATTCAATCATTACTTCCGCCCTCGTTTCCATGCCTGGTGGCTGGCGCTGGCGATTGCCGCGGTCGTGCCGGTTGAAATGCACTGGGTCATGACCGGCGAACTGACCTTCCCCAGTAAGTGGTATGCATTCCTGGGGAAGCCAGTCTCGCGCATGGTGCTGAGGCGCTTGGCGAAAATCTACGGCTTTACCACCATGCCGCCCATGCCGCCGCGCCCAAAAGACGTGGAAGCCCGCGCCCGCTCGGTGCGCCGCGTGCTGGAGTACCTCCGTGCCCATCCGAATGCCATCCTCGGCCTTTCGCCCGAAGGCGGGGACGATCAGAACGGCAGGCTGACCTGGCCCCCGCCCGGTGCGGGGAGATTCTTGCATCTGCTATCGGAGGCCGGTTTCTCCATCCTGCCGGTCGGGGTGTACGAGCAGGCCGGGGAGTTCTGCCTGCGCTTCGGCGCGGCGTACAGGCTCCAGGTCCCACGCCGGGCCGGAGCGGACGAGAGAGACAGGGCCGCGGCCGAAATCGTCATGTTGAATATTGCCCGCCAACTGCCGCCGCGTCTGCGCGGCGAATTCGACATTTCCAGCAACGGATCGTTTTAGCCTGCGTATATCCTGTCAGAACGACCTGCGAGGACCCACTGTGACAGACGAAATGGTCTGGATACTCCAGGCCCAACAAGGCGACGACGACGCCTTCACCCTGCTGGTGGAGGCGTACCAGAAACCGGTCTATAACCTGTGCTACCGGATGCTCGGTGAACCCGAAGCCGCTGAAGACGCGGCCCAGGACACCTTCCTCAAGGCATACCAGAACCTTACCCGCTACGACCGCGAGCGTTCTTTTGCCACCTGGCTGCTCTCGATTGCCGCCCACCACTGCATTGACAAATTGCGCCGCAGGCGTTTCGTCTCGTTTTCGATTGACGAGGATGAGGAAGGACAGACCGAGATCCCCGACCGCTTCGCCCCGGACCCGGAAACGGAGGCCGCTAAAAAACAGGAGCGCGAACGCCTGCACGGCCTGCTGCAAGCCCTCGAACCGGTGGACCGCGCCGCGGTGGTCATGCGTTATTGGTACGATGCCTCGGAAGTGGAGATTGCACAGACTTTAAAGTTGACCGTCCCGGCAGTAAAGAGCCGCCTGCACCGGGCGCGGCGCGCCCTGGCAGCCCTGTGGGAAAAGGAAATGCCCCGCATCCGTGCAGAAAGGAAACCTTATGGATCACCGGCCTTTTGAAGACTGGCTGTCGAATGAAGAGCCCCTTACCCCTCAGCAGAAGCGCGACCTGACCGCCCACCTGCAGACCTGCCGTTCCTGCTCCTCCCTGGCGGAAGTGGATCTGGCCTTCCGTTCGGTGCGGCAGGCTGAACCGGCGCGGGAATTCGTGAACCGCTTCCAGGTCCGGCTGGCGGCCAGGAAGCAGGCCCTGCGTCGGCGCAACGCGCTGGGATTTTTGGTCCTGGCGGTGAGCGTGGTCGGTTTGCTAGCCGGGCTGGCCTGGCCGTTCATCAAAACTGCTGTCGCCTCCCCGGTGGACACGCTGGCTGCCTGGCTTTCGTCGCTGGTCAATCTGTGGGCCTCGTTCCAGGCCTTGATCCATGCCGGCCTGGTGCTGTTCCGGGTGGCGCCGGGATTCGTGCCGGCCTATATCTGGGCCGTTCTCCTCTTTGGCCTTACCGGTTGGAGCCTGGTGTGGGTCTTATCGCTGATGAAATATACAAGAATTCCGCAAGGAGCGTAACCATGAAAAATCCTCTCAAACTTGCTTCGTTCATCCTGCTGGCCGTGCTGGTCTTCCTGCCGGTGCGCTCGGCGGCCGCCTCGGGCGGTGTGTTCGATGGCCAGGTCATCTTTGGCCAGTCGTTCACCCTGGAAAGCGGCGACACGCTGACCGGCGACCTGCTGGTCTTCGGCGGCACGGCCGACGTCCAGGCGGGCGCGGTCGTGGACGGGAGCGTCGTCCTGTTCGGCGGCAAACTGACCATAGACGGCGAAGTGACCGGCGACGTATCGGCCACCGGCGCCACCGTGACCCTCGGCCCGGCCGCGCACATCCGCGGCGACCTGATCACCGTCGGCGTGACGCTCGACAGGGCTGATACCGCCCAGGTGGACGGGCAGATTTTCAATACGGCCACCTCCTGGTCGGATGCCAGCAATGGTGAGCAGCCTGTGGAACCGTTCATCCCGTCACCGGAAGTCATCTTCCCGCGCATCAATTTCAACCTTGATCCGCTGAGAGGCGTCTGGAATGCGATGAGCAACGCCCTCGGGCTGGGTGTGCTGGCCATGCTGGTGGCGCTCTTTCTGGCCCCCCATGCCGGGCGCGTCTCGCAGGCGGTTGTCAACCAGCCTGTGATGGCCGGCGGCGTGGGCTTGCTGGTGGCTTTCCTGACCCCGATTGCCCTTGTGATGATGGCGATTACTGTCATCCTCATTCCCGTAGCAGGATTGGCGGCGGTGGCGCTCATCATCGCCGGGGTCTTCGGCTGGATTGCCCTCGGCATGGAGGTCGGGCGGCGTTTCACCCGCGCCATCCACCAGACCTGGCACCCGTCTCTCGAGGCCGGGCTGGGGACTTTCACCCTGACCCTGGTCGCTGCCGCGCTGACCGGCATCCCGGTGCTGAACTGCGTCGGCTGGCTGGTGCCCTTCCTGCTCGGGCTGGCGGCCTTCGGCGCAGTGGTGATGACCCGTTTCGGGACGCAGTCTGTGGCCGCGCCCGCTGCGGAGACACCTGCCCCCCTGGCTCCAGTCGTGCCGGAGGCTCCGCTCCCGCCTGCGCCGCCGGAAGAACCCAAACACCGCAAGAAGACAGGCTGATTTCTCCTCCGGTTTTCCACCCCGCCTCGGCAACATGAGGCGGGGTGACTTTTTCGGGGGGGAATGATAGAATCAGGCCATCCCTTTCGTTCCTCATTCGAGAAAGAGAGAGTGTTATGGCTGAGAAAACGCCCTTGCACCCCAATCCGCCGCCGCTGGTGCGCGTCTCCGGGACGCACCGGGAGATGGGCCGTCAGATCGGGGAGGCGTGCAGGAAACAGGTCCAGCACAGCATCGAGAACGGCCGTTCCCTGGTGGCAGACGCCTACCAGCAGTTGGAGTTGACCTGGGAGGGGGCACAGATCCAGGCGCGCAAGTACATCCCCTTTGCCCAGGAACGCTATCCGCAATACGTGGAGGAGTTGATGGGGGTGGCAGAGGGCGCCAACGTGGCTTTCGAGGACCTGGCGGTCATCAATGCCATGGAGGCCGTGACGATGGACGCCCTGCACCTGACGCGCTGCACCAGCCTGGCGGTCAACGACGACCGCACGGCAGACGGTCACATCCTGATGGCGCACAACGAGGACTGGGTTCCGGAGGACGAGGACGACGTATTCATCGTCCATGCGACGCCGAAGAACGAGCCACCCTTCCTGGGGATGACTTATGGCGGTTTGCTTCCCAATATCGGGTTCAATGCCTATGGAATTGCCCAGATGTGCGACTCAGTCTACCCGAACGATTCGCGCATTGGCACCCCGCGTGTGGTGGTTTCGCGGGCGGTCCTGTCTTCCAAGACGCCGGATGAGGCCATCCGGCACACGCTTTCGGCGCAGCGGGCTGCTGGATACAACCACATGCTGGTGCATGAGAGCGGGGAACTCTACTCCGTGGAGGTTTCGGCGCGCAAGTTTGCCATCCTGTATGGCGAGGATGGGTATATCGTTCATACCAACAACTATCTGTCTCCCGTCATGCAGCAGGTGGAACGCGAGCCGGAGGATCTGGTGGCCTCGCGCGTGCGCTATTTCCGTGCCCTGCGGCTGGTCAAGCGCGAGGAGACTCACACTATCAAGACGCTGCAGGCCATTCAACGGGACCATGTCAATTTTTCGAATGCGATCTGCAATCACTCAGTGGATGCCGACGACCCGCTCGACCGCGAGAAGACCGTCAATGCCATGGTGTTTGATTTGACGGCACGCGAAATGCACATTTCCTGGGGCAATCCGTGCGAAAATCCGTATCACACGTATCATTTGGATGCGTAGACGCGGACGATAGACCGTTGACCGTGGACGATTCTCGGCTTTCGTATTCGTAAATTTGTGACACTACCAAAGGAGCATGATATGCGCTTCGGAATCATGACCATGCAACTGGAGGCCCTCGTCCCCTCCGGCGTCCCGGCCGAGCAGGTGATGGCGAACATTGCCGGCTTCGACCACGCGGCCTTGGCGAAGAGCCTCTTCGACAAGGGCTTCAATCCCATCGAATTGGGCGGCGACCTGGGGATGTTCCTGCCGCATATCTACCAGCCGGAGGCCATCGAAAAATTGAAAGCCCTCAAGGCCGAG
>JBFMCM010000087.1:0-7197 GCA_040754355.1 Chloroflexota bacterium
CCCTGATTCGCGGCGACTGGAACGGTATTCATGAGATTGTAAGAGAAGAACGAAAGCGGCGCGAAAATGAGAAAAAGGCAGATCGTCCTGAGCGGAGGGTTGAGCGTACTTTGCGAAATCCGAAGTCGAAGGACGAAAATTAAACATACTAATAGAAATCTGCCCTTCGACTACGCCGCCTAGAAAGCAGGCAGCTCCGCTCAGGGCGAAGAATTGACCATGACTACTACAATCACCCCTCCCGCATACGTTACCCAATCCGAAGAACTCTACGACAAGAGTTTCGACCCCAGGGTTGCCAAGCGCATCTGGCAGTTCGTCCGCCCGTATGGGAAGCAACTGCTCATCGCTCTGGTGCTGATGCTTGGCACATCGGCGGCCTCGGTTCTTGGTCCCTACTTTGTCAAACTCGCCATTGACGAGGGCCTGGCGAAAAGCGACCTGATTTCTCTGCGCAACACCGTCCTGGCATACCTGGCAGCAGCCTCGGCGCAGTGGGTCTTTATCTACCTGCGCGTCAACCTGATGGCCAAGGTCGGGCAGGCGATCATCTACGACCTGCGGCGCGACCTGTTCGCCCACCTGCAAGCCCTTTCGCTGAGTTTCTACTCGCGCTGGAGCGTGGGACGCGTCATCACGCGGGTGATCAACGATGTGGAAACCCTGCGTGATTTCATCACCTGGGCTGTGCTGGCGATGGCGCGCGATATCTTCGTGCTGGTTGGCATCGTCATCGCCATGCTGGGCATGGACCTGAAGATGTCTCTCGTCACTTTCAGCGTCCTGCCAATGATGGCGCTTGCCACGGCGCTGTTCCGGCGCATCGCCCGCCGCGTCTACCGCCGAGTGCGCGCGGCGGTTTCGTGGGTCAACTCCGTGCTGGCTGAGAATGTCAACGGTGTGCGCGTTGTCCAGGCGTTTTCGAGACAGGCACACAATCATGCTCACTTTCGGGATTACGTCAATCGTTATTACCTTGAAACCAGCATCTCCGCGGCAAAGGTCTCGGCCAGTTTCTCGCCCATCGTGGATGTACTTGGGGCAATTGCTACCATGCTGGTGGTCTGGTTGGGGGGCACGGCAGTGCTTGGAGACACTATCACCGCCGGTGTTCTGGTAGCCTTCGTGCTCTATATTGACCGCTTCTTCGAGCCCATCCGCGACTTGAGCCGCCGCTTCGATACGCTCCAGTCCACCATGGCCGGGGTGGAGCGGCTGACCGGGCTGCTGGATACCCAGATTGAGGTCCAGGACGAGGCGGGGGCGCGGGAATTACCGACGGTGCGCGGCGAAGTCCTCTTCGATAACGTGTCCTTCCACTACGCCGATGACCCGACACCTGTTCTACGCGCAGTAAACTTATCCGTCCCAGCAGGTGCCACTGTCGCCCTGGTCGGCGAGACGGGAGCCGGGAAGACGACCATCATCAAACTCCTGGCGCGCTTCCACGACCCGACCGAGGGCCGCGTCTGCGTGGACGGCATCGACCTACGGACGGTTACGCAGGCCTCCCTGCGGCGGCAGATGGGCATCGTGCTGCAAGACCCGTTCCTGTTCAATGGGTCGGTGGCGGAAAATATCCGCTTCGGGCGGCTCGAGGCGACAGACGAGGAGATCGTCGCGGCGGCGAAGGCAGTCGGCGCGCTTGAATTTATCATGGAATTGCGCAATGGCTACGAAACCTCGGTGGAGGAAGGCGGCGTTCTTCTTTCGGTGGGGCAGCGCCAGTTGATCTCCTTTGCCCGCGCCCTGCTGGCCGACCCGCGCATCCTCATCCTGGACGAGGCCACCTCCTCGGTGGATACCCAGACCGAGCAGATTATCCAGCGCGCCCTGGCTCTTTTGCTAAAAGGGCGGACTTCCTTCGTCATTGCCCACCGTCTCTCGACGATTACCAATGCCGACCGGATCGTGGTCATTCACGACGGACAGATTGTCGAACAGGGGACGCATTCGGAATTGCTGGCGCAGGAAGGGATGTATTACGACCTGTACCAGACCGGTTTTACAGATGAAAGAGCCGAATCTCTTGCCTCGTGAAAAATAAAAATTCCCCGGAGTTTCGAAAACTCCGGGGAATTTTCTTTACGGATAGACCACCGACCAGTCGTCCCGATCACTCATATTGTTGGGCGAAGTGACGATCGCCTTTACATAGAAATCGCCGCAATCGGTTTTATAGGCACCGCCCGGATCGAACGTTTGGGTGCCAAAAGCGGCAAAAGTCAGGGTCGAATCAGCCGTCGTGTTGCGTAGCGTGTCGTCGCCGTTGAAGATTTCCAAGTGATAAATGACTGTTGCCGGACCATTCGTGGTGATGGATAACGAAAAGGTGACAGGGTTGGGGCCGCCGCACATGCCGTGGATCGTGGGTCCACCGTTGACGACGATGGTCACATTGGTCACCAGGCCGGTGGGCATGGCGAGCACGGGCACGAGGCTCAGGTCACCGGTTTCGATGGTAAAGCCGGCATTTACCCAGCAGAAAGAACCGAGATTGCGCGGGTCCTCGATCTGCCACCAGGTGCGGCCGGCAATCGTGCCGCGGATGGGAACGACTTCCCCGATGCGCAGGGAACCGGTATCCAGGAAGTTGGTACTTGGTCCAAAACGGCAGTTGACATCCACGCCATCGGGCGTCACCATGGGGGCCGCGGAGGTTGGAGTGAAGGTCGGTGTCGGAGTGAACGCGGGGGTGAGTGTATCTGTGGGGAGAAAGTCCATCACCGGGGCCATATAGATGCTGAACGCGGTCGGCAGGTCCGGGTCCGAGGCCACCGGGATGGGGTAGGTGCCCAGGTCGGGGAACGAGCCGTTGTAGATCCAACCGCCCTTCGCGACCGAGACATGGCATGATCCTTCCGGCAAATCCTCGAATCTGAAATTGCCATTCACGTCGGTCAACTGTGTCTGGGCCGGGCCGCAATCGGTGAGTGTGACTTCAGCGCCATCGACGCGCGACAACTGCTCGCTGTCGTCAATCACGCCATCGCCGTTCAAGTCACCATAGACCACGCCCTGCACGATCCCCCCGATTCGCACCGGGAGGCAAGCGGAAAGGGCCAGCAGAAAGATAGCAGATAAAGCCAGGAATTTTTTCATCGTCTCTTCTCCTTATAAATCAAAGAAATTCTAACCTACTTCTATCCAATTTACCATCGCCCATTAGGGGGTATACTTGTCCTATGCCCGAACTGGCCAGCCTGCAAAACCCGCGGGTGAAATATATCGTCAAACTGCGCGAAGACCGCCGCCAGCGACAGCGCGATGGCTTGACACTCGTCGAGGGCCGGTACGAATTGGAACTGGCTCTGGCCAGCGGGTTGCAGCCGCGCGAAATCTATTTTTGCGAGGAACTGGCTTCCGGGCGGCCCGCAGCGGTGCTGGACCGGAATCCCGTCACCGTTACCCGGGCTGTTTTCGAGAAGATGAGCCAGCGCGAAAACCCCGACGGCTGGCTGGCCGTTTTCCCCATCCCTCACCGAACCCTTGAATCGCTCCGCCTTTCTTCCCACCCGCTACTTATTCTGACTGAATCGGTGGAAAAGCCCGGCAACCTGGGCGCCATCCTGCGGACAGCCGACGCGGCCGGCGTGGACGGCCTGCTCGTCTGCGACCCGCGCGTCGACCTGTACAACCCAAACATCGTCCGCGCCAGCCGCGGGACGCTGTTCACCGTCCCGGCAGTGGAAGCGAGTAACAGCGAGGCCCTGGCCTGGCTGCGGGAAAACAGGATCCAGGTCCTGGCCGCCGCGCCGCAGGCGGATATGGTCTACACCGAAGCGGACTTTCGTCAGCCCGTCTGCATCGCAGTTGGCACTGAGGACGAAGGACTGACCGATTTCTGGCTGGAAAATGCCGATTTGAAAGTGAGAATCCCGATGGCGGGGAAAGTGAATTCGCTGAATGTATCCACTTCCACAGCAATTATCCTTTATGAAGTGGTCAGACAGAGGCGAAGTTCCTTCGAGTGATTCCGAGGAGGTCTCATGCCAAGCCTGCGAAGCCGTTTGATAACCCTTTATTTCAGAACGAGGCGGGCATTCACGCCACCCTTCTCCGGAGAACTGTATATTGCCAAAGAGCGGGCGGATACCGAAGCCATGGCCAAGCAATTCGGCCACTTTCACGGCGCGGAGTGCACGCCAGTGACCGCGGCCAGCGTGCCGGCTGAGTGGGTCGTCCCAACGGGACTGAGTACGCAGAAGTGCATCCTCCATCTTCACGGCGGCACATTCTTTGCGGGTTCGATCAACTCTCACCGACCGCTGGCAGCAAATATTTCCATTGCAGCCCAGGTGCGCGTCCTGCTCATTGACTACCGCCTTGCGCCCGAGCATCCTTTCCCGGCTGCCTCCGATGATACCCTGGCTGTATATCTGTGGCTGCTGGAACAGGGAATCCCGCCGAAGGACATCGTGGTCAGCGGCGACTCTGCCGGAGGCGCGCTGGTGATCGGTCTGCTCCTGACGCTGCGCGAGCAGGGCAAGCCGATGCCGGCCGCAGCAGTCTGTCTTTCACCTGCCCTGGACTTGACCTTCGAAGGGGAGACCTGGAAGAAAAACGCCAAATCTGATGTGATGCTCGAATTTGCCAAGGAAAGGGTGGGCGTGGACCTGTATTTGAAGGGCACGGACCCGCGCAGCCCGCAAGTCTCGCCGCTCTTCGCCGACTTGCGCGGCTTGCCTCCGATCCTCATCCAAGTCGGCTCATCCGAGACGCTTCTTTCGGACGCCGTCCGCTTCACTGAAAAGGCCAAAGCCGTTGGTGTGGACGTGACCCTGGAAGTCTGGGAAGGGATGCAGCACGAGTGGCAGTTCGCGGTGGGGATCATCCCGGAAGCGCGCAAGGCAATCCAACGGATTGGTGAATTTATAATACGGCAGCTCAACAATAGATAAACAAGACTTCCGAAGTCTTTGAGACTTCGGAAGTCTTGTTTTTTCCTTCTCACTTCTTGCTCGTTACTTCTTTCCCCTCTCCTTCGCCGCTTTCACCAATCCCACGAACAACGGATGCGGCCTCATCGGCCTCGATAAAAATTCCGGATGGAACTGCGAGCCGACCATGTAGGGGTGTTCTTTGAGTTCTGCAATTTCCACCAACTTCCCATCCGGTGAGATGCCCGAGAAAACCATCCCGGCTTTTTCGTATTCCTCGCGGAAGGCGTTGTTCAGCTCCCAACGGTGGCGGTGACGTTCCTCCACCTGCTTCTCCCCGTAGGCCGCAGCGGCTTTCGTCCCCGGCTGGAGGACGCAGGGATAGAGGCCCAGGCGCATCGTCCCGCCCATGTCGGTGATGGCGCGCTGTTCCAGCATCAGGTCAATGACCGGATGACCGGTGGAACGGTCGAACTCGGTCGAGTTGGCGTCCTCGTGACCGAGTACATTCCGGGCGAACTCGATGCACATCAACTGCATCCCCAGGCACAGGCCGAGGTATGGGACCTTGTTCTCGCGGGCGTATTTCGCCGCCTGGATCTTGCCCTCCGTGCCGCGCGAGCCGAATCCGCCGGGAACGATGATCCCGTCTGCCGACTTGACCATCTCCCAACCCTTGCCTTTTTCCAGGTCGGTGGAGAGCACCCATAGGATCTCAGCCTCCACTCCCTGGGATAGGCTCGCATGTTGGATGGCCTCCCGCACAGACATGTAGGCATCTTTCAATTCCACGTATTTACCAACCAGGGCTATTTTAATGGTCGGTTTGGGTTTCTTGACCGCTTCGACCAGTTTCTTCCACGGACCCCAATCCGGTTTGGCTGTAGCCTGGAGTCCCAACTTCTCGATCAGGAAATCCGCTACTTTGGCTTTCTCCAGCAGCAACGGGACTTCGTACAGCACATCGGTCGTCACCATCGGGACGACGGCGCGTTTATCCACGTCGCAGAACAGGGCGATCTTGTCACATAAGTCGTCCTCTATAGGGTAGTCAGAGCGGGCGATGATCATATTCGGGGAAATACCGATGGAGCGCAGAGCGGCCACCGAGTGCTGGGTGGGTTTGGTCTTGAGTTCCTGGGTCGCGCCGATGTAGGGCAGCCAGGTGACGTGAATGAAGAAGACATTTTCGCGCCCCACCTCGTTGCGCAGTTGCCGCAAGGCTTCTAAGAAAGGCTGGGACTCGATATCACCTACCGTCCCACCGACCTCCAGGATGAGGATGTCGGCGCCGGTTTCTTTAGCCGCCAGCCCGATGCGGCGCTTGATTTCGTTGGTAATGTGCGGGATGACCTGGATCGTCCCGCCCAGGTAATCGCCGTGGCGCTCCTTGCTGATGACTTCGGCATACACCTGGCCGGTAGTGAAGTTGGAGAACCGGCGCAGGCGGATGTCCACGAACCGTTCGTAGTGACCCAGGTCCAGGTCCGTTTCCGCTCCGTCGTCCAGCACATACACCTCGCCGTGCTGGTAGGGAGACATGGTTCCAGGGTCAACGTTGATATAAGGGTCGAGTTTTTGTACAGTCACCTCGAAGCCGCGCGACTTTAACAGCAGGCCGGTTGCTGCCGCGGTGACCCCTTTCCCAACGGATGAAACAACACCACCGGTAAAGAAAATGTATTTTGTGATCATAATATCCTTCCATGCTTTCCACTCCTCTCCCATCGGGAGAGGGGACGGGGGTGAGGGAAAATAACAAGCGGCGTGGGGAGGGCCTTTGAGTGGCGTCCTCCCCACGCGGGTTGACGATTATTCTGCAGGGTTGGTAGAACGATTGGCTTCATCCGACCAATTTGACCAGGTCTTCCGCTGCCCGGCGCATCTCCAGGAAGATGAGGCCGAGTTTGGCCTCCTGGCGCGCCAGCGTGGTCAGCACGGCATCCTCGCCGACCGAAGTAAGCACAATGAAGCCGGAGTTGCCTTTGATGTACACCTGTTCCAGGTCGCCGCGACCGAGTTCACCGGCGATCCGTTCGCCCAGACTCAGCATGGCTGCCGACATGGCCGATACCCGGTCCTCTTCCGCGCCTTGCGGCAGGGCAGAGGCAATGATCAATCCATCCACAGATACAACCGCTGAAGCCTCGATGTCCGGGGCGGCGGCATGCAAATTGCGCAGGCGATTGACCATCAGTTCACTGCGGTTTTGACTCATGCTAGAAACTCCAGTGGCGTGCTACACTCACCCAATTATACGGGGAACCTTGATTTTTGTGGATAAACAATTCATGACAATTCATCTTTGCGTCCTGCG
>JBFMCM010000088.1:0-2562 GCA_040754355.1 Chloroflexota bacterium
CGAAGTGGACTGGGTAAACCAGTATGTGATCGTTTATTTCCTGACACCCGTCCCGGCCAACGTTGCCGACACGTACATCCTGCCATGACCAGTCTCCCGCCTCTGGACGTCCCCTCGCTCCTGCGGAAATATGGACTCCATCCCAGCAAGGGACTGGGACAAAATTACTTGATTGACAACCAGGCTTTGCAAGAAATCGTCCGCGCCGCGGACCTGAAGCCTGCCGACGCCGTCCTGGAGATTGGTCCCGGCCTGGGCAGCCTGACGCGCCACCTGGCGCTGGCAGCGCGCTCGGTCACTGCCGTCGAACTGGACGCGCGCCTCTTCCCGGCCCTGACTGAAGTTCTCTCGCCTTTTTCGAATGTCCATCTGATACAGGGCGACATCCTGAAACTCGATCCGGCCGCTTTGATGGACACGCCGGAACACCTGGTGGTGGCCAACATCCCCTATTACATCACCTCAGCAGTCATCCGTCACCTGCTGGAAAGCAGCCGGCGGCCGCGGCGGGTGGTGCTGACCATCCAGCAGGAAGTAGCCGAACGCATCTGCGCCCTGCCAGGCAAGATGAGCCTGCTGGCCTTGAGCGTGCAGGTTTATGGCCGGCCGCGCATCCGGGAACGAATCCCTGCCGGGGCATTTTACCCGCCGCCCAAGGTTGACTCTGCTGTTCTAACTGTAGATGTCTATTCCGAACCAGCCATCCCGGCCGCGCTGCTGGAGACTTTCTTCGCCCTGGCGAAAGCCGGATTCTCGCAGAAGCGCAAGACGCTGCGCAATTCCATTTCCGCCGGGAAGCGGCTGCCGCCCATCGAAGCAGAAAAACTGCTCGCCGCGGCGGGAATTGACCCACAGCGGCGAGCGGAAACGTTGAGTTTGGATGAGTGGGGAAAGATCAGTCGTCAGTACCAGGCACTCCCGATGGAAGGCTGATTCGGGCGGCGCGCCCCTTTCGACGCAGGTCGCGGAAGTCCCACAACACCTGCCAGATATGCAGCGCGGCCTCGGCCTGGATCTTGAACGACATCTTGGATTTTCCCCAGCGCCGGTCGGCAAAATAGATAGGTACTTCCCCAATCTTGAATTTCAAACAATACGCCAGGTAGAGTAACTCGACGAGAAAAACGTAGCCGGTCGCGCGGACGCGTTCCAGGGGCATGGCCTGGAGGGTTTCCTTCCTCCAGAGACGGTATCCGGTGGTCACGTCCCGGAGGGGCATGCCGAGAATGGTGCGGGCATAGAAATTAGCCCAGGCCGAAAGCGCCTTGCGCCAGACCGGCCAGCGCAAGTCGGTGCTCCCGCCGGGGATGTAACGGGAACCGAGCACCAGGTCGCAGGTCCCGATGCGCTTCACCATTTCCACCAGCGCGGCCGGATCGTGGGAAAAGTCGGCATCCATCTGCGCGATGGCTTCCGCCTCGGTGTCGAGCAGCAGGTGAAAGGCCTCGAGATACGCGGACGAAAGTCCCAGTTTCCCGGCGCGGTGGAGGACGCGCACCCGCCCGGGATGCACCCGGGCCAACTCATCGGCGATGCGACCGGTGCCATCCGGGCTGTTGTCGTCCACCACGAGCAGGCTCAAATCCAGAGGAAGCGCAAATAAAGCGGAGACCAGTTTGGGAAGGTTCTCCGCTTCGTTATAACACGGAACGATGACGGTAATTCGCAAAGAGACTACTTCCTTTTTTGCAGCAAGGCAAGTTTTAAATCATCGGCGGATGTAAAGACACCCTCCGACGATTGAAGTACGCCCATCCTGACCGCCAGGCGCTGCCCCTGCTGGGTGGGCTGCTCGCGGTCTTTGATGGGATAGAAAAAGTCCAGCGATTGTTCCAGCCGGGAGCGGATGCGTTCCTGGAGGGATGCGTAACGGTCGGGTTTTGTGATCAGTATGAAGTCAGTCAAACCCAGATGCCCGAGGAAATCCTCCTGGCCTCCCAATTCCCGGACAGTATTCTGCACCATCAGGCTGACCGCCCGCAGGACATCGTCGGAGGCCACGAAGCCGTAGGCTTCGCGAAAGGAATCCAGGTTTTCCAGGGATGTGATCAGCATGGTCCAGTCGGCGCGGCCCAAACATTCGCGGATGCGTTCTTCCACCAATTTGCCTTCCGGCAGTCCGGTGACCGGGTTGTTCAGGATATCCTGGCCGGCGCGCCGCAGGATGTTTCGAACGCGCAGACGAAGTTCCTGCACATCGAAAGGCTTGGTGATGTAGTCCTCAACGCCCAATTCCAGCCCCTGCAAACGCTCCACGCGGTCGCGCTTCTCGGTCAGGAGAATGATGGGAATATCTGCCGTCCGGCGATTGGAACGCAACTGGCGGGCGACTTCGTAGCCGTCAATATCCGGCAGGCGAATGTCCAGGATCACCAAATCAGGAGGCGAGGCCTGGCAGGCCTGCACGCCATCTTCCCCCCAGTTTACGGAGGAGATTTCATATCCCTGAACGCGGAAATAGGCGTTCAGCATTTCCGCAACATCCAGATCGTCTTCGACGATGAGAATTTTTTGCTTCACCTCATCCATCGGAGATTCCCCCTATGAGATGGGTTCTTTTTG
>JBFMCM010000089.1:0-3068 GCA_040754355.1 Chloroflexota bacterium
CTTACGAATCGCAGTCAATTATTAAAAGTGAAATCGGAGTCCCGAACGCGCATGTCCTTACGATTGGTCCGGCCGGCGAATATGGCGTCCTGTTTGCCGGGCTGTTTTGCGACCACGGCCGCACGGCGGGCCGCACCGGTCTAGGCGCTGTGGCAGGCGCAAAGAACCTGAAGGCGATTGCCGTCAAGGGGACGCAGAAGATACCCCTGGCGCGCCCGGATGTTTTTGCAGCCTTACGGGGCGAGTCGAACCGGGCGCTCAAAGGCGACAATGTCAGCCAGGTGACGCACGAACTGGGCACCGCAGGAGTAGCCGACTATGCCGACTACATCGGCAGCATGCCGAAGAAGTATTTCCACCAGGCTGAGATGGAGGGCGTGGACAAAGTATCCGGGTCCACGATGGCTGAAACCATCCTGACGGGAGTCAGCGCCTGCCACGCCTGTGTGATTGCCTGCGGGCGGGTGGTGAACTTGGGCGACGATGTGAAACGCAAAGGCCCGGAGTACGAGACCGTGGTGGGCTTTGGCCCGAACTTGCTGAACAACGACCTGGTGGAGATCGTCCGTTTGAACGAGATTTGCGATCGCGCCGGGATGGATACCATCAGCGCCTCGAATACACTCGGCCTGGCCTATCATCTTTTCGAGCAGGGAGTGATCGGCGAGGCCGAGGTCGGTTTCCCTCTCCGCTGGGGCGACACGGCAGCCGCGGCGCGCCTCCTTCACCTGACAGCGCACCGCGAGGGCATTGGCGAATGGCTGGCGCAGGGGGCGCGTCGTTTCGCTGCCCATTTCGGAGCGGAGGAAGAAGCGGTGCAGGTCAACGGTCTGGAAGTGGCCTATCATGACCCGCGGGGTGTCTCGGGCATGGGGCTGGTCTATGCCACCAGCCCGCGCGGCGCCTGCCATAACAAGTCGGATTATTTCTTCGTGGACTGGGGCCAGGCCGACACCGGTCTGGGGATGGAGTATTTCGAGGCGCGCGCCGGTGCTGAGAAGGCTGCCAACGTTGCCCGTCACCAGGACTGGCGCAGCCTGTGCGATTCGCTGGTGATGTGTTTCTTCGGCAATGTCCCGGGTGAGACAGTCGCCGGGCTGGTCAATGCTGCTTGCGGCTATGATTATGGCGTGAACGATTTGCTTCGCTGCGGCGAGCGCGGCTGGAACATGAAACGCGCCATCAACAACCGGCTTGGATTAACGCAGGCCAACGACAAACTTCCCAAAGCCTTGCTTGAGCCCCTGCCCGACGGTCCCGTGGCAGGCTACGTCCCGCCATTCGAGGCGATGCTGGCAGCCTATTATTCTGCCCGCGGCTGGGACCCGGCCACCGGGCGGCCGTCCAAGGAGACGCTCCTGCGCCTCGGCCTGGATGATGTGGCGAAAGATTTATGGGGATAGTTTGGTAAAATAGAAATTATCCCTTTCATTGTAACTACCTACCCATATCCTTCCGCAGGTTTACAATGGGTCGGTCACAGGCGCAGACAGGTCATCGTGGTTTGCCCGGTCTGCTGGTGGCCTCTGAAACCTGCGGGAGGGTAGGCAGTTGCCTTTCCTCTCTTTTATCTGTGGTTGGAGATCGCCTATGAAACTGGTCACTGTCACTGAAATGCGCGCGGTCGAGCAGGAAGCCGACGCCGGCGGCCTGACGTACGATTTGATGATGGAAAACGCCGGGCGCAACCTGGCGCGCGCCGTCATGGATCTGGCTTATTTCCAGGAAGACGAAGAGGAAGTGCAAGTCCTGGGGCTGGTCGGGCCCGGCAACAACGGCGGGGATACACTCGCGGCGCTGGCGCACCTGGCTGAAAAAGGCTGGACAACGCGTGCCTACCTTGTCAAGCGCAAGGCCGAGAAAGACCCGCTGGTGAAGCGGCTGGAAGAAGCGGATGGTGAAATCTACCTCGCCGAGGAAGACGCCGGTTTCCACCAGTTGCAAGCCTTCATCGAAACCGCGGATGTCTTCCTGGATGGCGCCCTCGGCACCGGCTTCAAACTCCCGCTGAAGGATGACATTGGAAACGTCCTGGCTGCCGTGCAGGGATTTCTGAACGAGATGGAATGGCCGCCTTTCGTGGTGGCCGTGGATTGTCCCTCCGGCGTGGACTGCGACACGGGCGAGGCCGCCAAGCAGACCATCCGGGCCGATGCCACCGTCACGATGGCAGCCGTCAAGCAGGGGCTGTTGAAACTCCCGGCCTATGAATTATCCGGCGAACTGCGCGTGGTGGGAATCGGCGACCTGGAAGGGTTGAAATCCTGGCAGGCTATCCATAACGAGGTGGCCGACGACGCACTGGTCGCCTCCATCCTTCCTGAGCGCCCGTCGGATGCGCACAAGGGCACTTTTGGGACCGCGGTGATCGCTGCCGGTTCCTTGAATTACACCGGCGCGGCCTTGCTGGCAGGGCGAGCGGCAGGCCGCATCGGCGCGGGACTGGTGTCGTTGGCCGTCCCTGCACCGTTGCATACCGCCCTGGCCGGTCACCTGCCGGAGGCGACCTGGCTCCTGCTGCCGCACGAGTTGGGCGTTCTCTCGGCTGACGCCGCCGATGTGCTGGCGAAGAACCTGGAGCGCGTCACCGCGCTGCTGGTCGGTCCCGGCCTGGGACAGGAGGAGACCACGCGCGAGTTCATCGAAAAAATACTGGAAGGCAAGGCAGTGACAAGACCTGGCGGGCGGCGCATCGGCTTTGTCCCCGGCGAGACGAAGAAGAGAGAACCACCAAAAGGAACCGGCCTTCCTCCGCTGGTTTTCGACGCCGATGGACTGAAATTACTGGCAAAGGTCAAAGACTGGCACAAGTTGCTGCCTGCGCCAGCCATCCTGACTCCGCATCCCGGCGAAATGTCCGTATTGACTGGCTTGCGGGTGGATGAAATCCAGAAGGAACGCCTCGTCATTGCCAAAAAATATGCCGCTGAGTGGGGTCACGTGGTGGTGCTGAAAGGCGCGTTCACCGTAATCGCGGCCCCGGATGGGCGGACATGCACCCTCTCGTCAGCCACGTCGGCCCTGGCGCGCGCCGGCACCGGGGACGTGCTGGCCGGTCTCATCGTGGG
>JBFMCM010000090.1:0-4175 GCA_040754355.1 Chloroflexota bacterium
GAGTAAACTTGACAGGCAGATGCACCCATCGCATCTGCCTGTTTCGTTATATTTTCCATGGGAGCGATACTGTGATGCACCATAAAGGAAGCGTGGAAGTCATTTGCGGTTCGATGTTCAGCGGCAAGACAGATGAACTCATCCGCCGCCTGCGGCGCGCCGTCATTGCCAAGCAAAAAGTCCAGGTTTTCAAACCGGCTATTGACGTGCGCTATGCTGTCGAAAAGGTCACCTCCCATGCCGGGACGGATTTTGCCGCCATCCCGGTCGAGAAGGCGGCCGATATCCCTTCCCGGATCGAGCAGGATGTCACTGTTGTCGCTATTGATGAGGCTCAATTTTTCGATGAAGGCATCATCCCGATTGTAGAGAAACTGGCGGCGGAGAACATCCGCGTCATTGTCGCCGGACTGGATACTGATTTCCGCGGCGAACCCTTTGGCCCGATGCCCGTGCTGATGGCGCGCGCCGAGAGCGTCGAAAAGTTGCAGGCCATCTGCATGGTCTGCGGAGAACCGGCCTGCCGCACACAACGGCTGGTGAATGGCAAACCAGCGCGGTATGACGACCCGGTGGTCATCGTCGGCGCGGCTGAAATGTACGAGGCGCGCTGCCGCGAACATCACGAGGTGCCTCGCTAGATGGTTGTCCTATGCAAGACTATCACGAATTCATCGCTGAAACCCTGATCGACGAATCCACCCTCCAGTCGCGCATCCGTGAACTGGGCGCGGAGATCAGCCGCGACTATCAGGACGCGGACCTGCTGCTCATCTGCATCCTGCGCGGCGGCCTGGTCTTCATGGTGGACTTGATGCGCCACATCACCGTCCCGCACCAGATTGACTTCATGGCCGTTTCCTCTTACGGTGCCGGAGCGCGCCAGTCGGGCGGGAGTGTGCGCCTCTCCCTCGACCTGAAAACCGACATTCGCGCCAAGGATGTGTTACTGGTCGAAGACATCGTGGACAGCGGCAACACCATTTCTTACGTGTTGGAATTCTTGCAAACCCGCCAGCCGCGCAGCCTCAAGGTCTGTGCCCTCCTGGATAAGCCCGAACGCCGCGAGGCACCCGTCCCCATCCATTACCGCGGCTTCACCATCCCGAACAAGTTCGTCTTTGGCTACGGCCTCGACTTGGACGAATACTATCGCAACCTGCCGTTTATCGCTGTTGTGGATACGAAGAAGTATCATCCGCAGGAATCATGAAGGACTTTCAACACGAAGGTCACAAAGGGCACAACGGTTTAAACCTCGAATCATAATTCGTGTAAATTCGCGAAATTCGATGCCAAAGGATCTTCTCATGCAAGATTACCATGAATTCCTCGACGAAATCCTCGTCACTCCCGAGCAGATTGCCTCCCGTGTGGCCGAACTCGGAGCGCAGATTAGCAAGGACTATACCGGCAAAGACCTGCTCGTCGTCTGCCTGCTGCGCGGCGGAATCACCTTCACGGCCGACCTGCTGCGCAACATGAGCATAGACCCGGAAGTGGATTGCATGTCGCTCTCCTCCTACGGCGTCGGTCATTATGCCACCAGTGGCAATGTGCGCGTCAACCTCGACCTGCGCACCAACATCGAAGGCCGCCACGTCCTGCTCGTGGAAGACATCGTGGACAGCGGCCGTACCCTTGCCCACGTCCTCAACATGCTCCAGACCCGTGAGCCTGCCAGCCTGCGCGTTTGCGTCCTGCTCGACAAGAAGATGCGCCGCGAAGTCTCCGTCCAGGTGGACTACGTCGGTTTCGATGTGCCGGATAAATACGTCTTCGGCTACGGGATTGACATTGACGAACACTGCCGCTACCTCCCCTTTATCGCCACCGTCAACCTGGACAAATATCAGAAGCCGGGATAGGAATAGATGGGGGATGAGGTGGAAGACAACGCATATTCCGGTCGCTGGGTCGCCCGCCTGCGCGGGAAAATCGTTGCCCAGGGCGGCACGCCCGAACAAGCCCGCCGCGCCGCCCTTTCCCGCTTCAAGGAAACGCCTGAGATTCTCTTTATGCCGATTTCCAACCCGCTCGACTTTCCTCCGCTCCTCGACAAAGTCCTCGCTGCCCTGCCCGCAGACCAGACCGTTTACCTTGTCGGCGGGGCGGTGCGGGACCTGCTGCTGGGCCGCCCCATCCGCGACTTCGACTTCGCCCTGGAGCGCGGCGGCATCCCCGCGGCCCGGAAGGCCGCCAAGGCGCTGAAAGCCGATTTCTACCCCCTCGACCCTGAACGTGATACAGGCCGCGTGCTCATCGCCGAGCCGGACGGGACGCGCACCGTGCTGGATTTCGCCGCCTTCCGCGGCCCCACTCTTGACTCGGACCTGCTTGGCCGCGACTTCACCCTCAACGCTATTGCCCTCGATCCGCGCACGCGCCAGGTCTTCGACCCGCTGGGCGGCGCGTTGGACTTGAAAGAGAAACGCCTGCGTGCCTGCTCCCCGTCAGCCTTCGCGGACGATCCGGTGCGCATCCTGCGCGGGGTGCGGCTGGCGGCGGATTTCGGTTTCCGCATCCTGCCCGAGGCGCGTCAGGGGATGAAAGCAGCCGTCTCGCGGCTGGCAGGCGTCTCGTCTGAACGCGTCCGGGACGAGTTGTTCCGCATCCTTGAAGGTCCCGTGCCGACGTCCTGCATCCGCGCCCTCGACATGCTTGGTGCGCTGTCCGTCATCCTGCCCGAACTGGCGGCCTTGAAAGGTGTGACCCAGCCTGCCCCGCATGTCCATGATGTCTGGGAACATACCCTGGCAGTTTTGGCTGCGCTGGAAACCATCCTTTCCGCGCTAGCGCCTGACTACAACCCAGAGAAAGCCGCTGACCTGCTCAATGGCCTGATGGTGCTGCGCATTGGCCGATATCGCGAGCAGATTGCCAGGCACCTTTCCGCCGCGCTGACGCCGAACCGAACCGGGCGTGGCGTGCTGTTCCTGGCAGCGCTCTATCACGATGTCGCCAAGCCTCACACGATGAAGGTGGACGAAGAAGGCCAGATGCGCTTCTGGGACCACGACCAGCAAGGCGCGGAGATGGCCGGGGAGCGGGCGCGTCTCCTGGCGTTGAGCAATGAAGAAATAGCGCGCCTCGAGACGGTCATCCGCAGCCACATGCGCATTCTTTTCCATACCAACCGGCTGGTCAAAGAGAAGAAACCGCCCTCACGCCGCGCCGTCTATCGCTTTTTCCGCGACGCCGGTCCTGCCGGCGTGGAAGTGTGCCTGCTGGCGCTGGCAGATTTACGCGCCACGTATGGGAACACTCTCTCGCAGGAAACCTGGGCTACTATGTTGGATGTAGTCCGATTATTGCTGGAGAATTGGTATGAAAAGCCAGCCGAATCCGTGTCTCCGCCGCCGCTGGTGGATGGCAACGAATTGATGCGCGCACTTAAACTGAAACCCAGCCCAAAGATCGGGGAATTGCTCGAGGCCATTCGCGAGGCGCAGGCGATGGGCGAGGTGTCTACACGCGAGCAGGCGCTGGACTTGGCGCGGAAAAGAATATCGTAGGGGCGACGTATTCGTCGCCCCTGCCGGAGGCACCATGAATATTGTCGTTTTCGATCTAGAGACCCAAAACCTGTTCGAGGACGTAGGCGGCAGGACCAACATCGGGGCGCTGAAAGTCTCCTGCGCGGTCACCTGGTCCTCTGTCCGGGGCGATTTCGCCGTGTACTGGGAGAAGGATGTCCCGGCGCTCGTTGACGCGTTGAAGTCAGCCGGACGCGTGGTCGGTTTCAACATCAAAGGTTTCGACTACGAGGTGTTACGACCCTACGTCCCCAACGAGCGCCTGCAATTCCTGCCCACCCTCGACATCATGGCTGACTTGTATCAAATACTCAGTTTCCGCGTTAGTCTGGACTCGGTGGCGCGCGCCACGTTGGGCGAGGCCAAGACGGCCGACGGTTTACAGGCGGTGGCATGGTGGCGCCAGGGCAAACTGGACCTGTTGTCTGAGTATTGCAAGATGGACGTGGACGTCACCCGCCGCATCTATGAATTCGGCTGTGCGAACGGCTTCGTTCAATATTTCACCCGTTTGGGCAGCAAGCAGAAAGTGCAGGTGAATTGGAAATGTTAAAGATGACTGTAAATGAAATTGAACTTGCCTATGAACGCCGCGGGAAAGGCAAGCCGCTGGTGCTCATCCACGGCTATCCGCTCGAC
>JBFMCM010000091.1:0-2230 GCA_040754355.1 Chloroflexota bacterium
CGGCAAACTCCATGTTTCCTCACAGGGACTCATCACTGTGCCCAGGTTGGTTCCCCGCGTGACGCGTTATCTCATTGCTCGTTTCACCGAA
Organism: Chloroflexota bacterium; assembly: GCA_040754355.1. Taxonomy (GTDB): domain Bacteria; phylum Chloroflexota; class Anaerolineae; order Anaerolineales; family Villigracilaceae; genus UBA877. Next base: position 92 of record JBFMCM010000091.1, read on the forward strand.
TGGGAAGACTCGAAAGGCGATGAGTATCGCTACCGCGTTACCACCGCCTCGTTGAAGCGCGCCAGGGAGCAAGGACTGAAGGTCAGCCAGCTGCTCAGTCTGCTGGCGAAGAATGCCTCGGCAGAAATCCCGCCCGCCTTCGTCAAGGCGCTCAAACGCTGGGAGATAAAAGGCACCGAGGCTCGGTTGGAGACCCAGACCGTTTTGCGGGTCAGCCGGTCCGAAGTCCTGGACGAACTGCGCAAATCGAAGGCGGGGCGCTTCCTGGGAGAGAGCCTCGGTCCGGCAGCAGTGATCATCAAACCGGGCGCGCAGTCCAAGGTGCTGGCCGCGCTGGCGGAATTAGGATTGCTGGCGGAAGACCTCAACAAGTGAAACTAATGGCGGTTGTCATCCGTAAAAAGTGACAACCGCTTTTTTATTAATTGCTATAATCTGTGCGTAACTATTCACCCTTTCTACTCCCGGAGTCTCTCATGTCCAAAACTGATTGGATTTCGCAGGAAATTGAAAACCTGAAATCGCAGGGGCTGTACAACCGCATCCGCACCATCGGCTCACCGCAAGGCGCCTGGCTGGTGGTGGACGGGAAGCGCGTGCTCAACTTCTGCTCGAACAACTACCTCGGGCTGGCAAATCACCCGGTCTTGGTGACCGCGGCCAAGAAAGCCGTGGACGAGATGGGCGTCGGCCCGGCAGCCGTCCGCACCATTGCCGGGACCACCACCCTGCACCTCGAACTGGAGAAACGCCTGGCAGCCTTCAAGGGCGTCGAGGCGGCCATCACCTTCCAGTCTGGGTTTCAGGCCAACACGGCCACCATCCCGGCACTGATCGGCAAGGAAGATGTCATTTTCTCTGACCGGCTGAACCATGCCTCCATCATTGACGGCTGCCGCCTCTCCGGCGGGAAGATCATCCCTTACGAACACTGTGACGTAGCCTCGCTGGAAGCGGTCATCCAGGAAAACCAGGGACAATTCCGCCGCGCCATCATCATCACCGACGGGGTCTTCAGCATGGACGGTGATGTGGCCCCGCTCGACAAGATTTACGCAGTGGCGAAGAAGTACGACCTCCTGCTGATGGTGGACGATGCCCACGGCGAGGGTGTGCTCGGCAAGGGCGGGCGCGGCATCGTGGACCATTTCGGCCTGCACGGCAAGGTGGATGTGGAAGTGGGGACGATGTCGAAAGCCTTCGGCGTGGTCGGTGGCGTTGTGGCCGGGAACGCGGTCATCATCGAGTGGCTGCGCCAGCGCGGTCGCCCGTTCCTGTTCTCCTCCGCCGTCACACCGCCGGACGCCGCAGCCTGCCTCGCGGCGATTGACTTGCTCGAGTCCTCGACCGAATTGGTGGATCGCTTGTGGGACAATGCCAAATACTTCAAGGCCGAGATGAAGAAACTCGGTTTCGACACCGGCGTCAGTACCACGCCCATCACCCCGGTCATATTGGGTGAAGCGCCGCTGGCCCAGCAGTTCAGCCGTGACCTGTTCGAGGCGGGCGTATTTGCCATGGCCATTGGCTATCCGACCGTCCCGCAGGGCAAGGCGCGCATCCGCGTCATGATCTCTGCCGCACATGCAAAGGATGATTTGGATAAGGGCCTTGAGATCTTTGCAAAGGTGGGGAAGAAGTTGCATGTGATTTCGTAAGAATCGTTGTAGGGGCGGGTCTGTTTGTACGAATCATTTTTCAATGAAGAACCGCAGACCCGCCCCTACATTTTTTGGGAATAAGATGAAATATGACCCAAAAATCCACCACCGCCATTCTCTCCGCCTGAAAGGATACGATTATTCCCAGGCTGGCGCGTATTTCATCACAATTGTCACGCTGGGACGGGAGGAATTGTTCGGCAAGGTGGTAGACGGGGATATGTAATTGAATCGGTATGGTGAGATTGTTCGGGCGGCGTGGTTCGATTTGCCGCGGCATTATAAGTACATCGAATTGGGAGCATTTGTGGTCATGCCAAACCATGTCCATGGGATCATTATTCTGAATGGCAGCGGTAGGGGTGGGTCTATTCAGGAAAAACAATCAATGTTTGATGAGATGCCTTCAGGCAAGCTGCCTTTAACAAGCGAGACGAAGACCCACCCCTACGGAAAAGAACACGGCCTCCCCGAAATC
>JBFMCM010000092.1:0-3476 GCA_040754355.1 Chloroflexota bacterium
CCATCGCCGTGACCTTTTTGCACTACTTTCGTATCCCCGGCGGCGATCTTTACCCCGGCTTTCTTACAAGCCGCGGCCATCGAATCAACGACCCTGCCCAAGGTTTCCATCGGCAGGCCTTCCTCGAGGATGAAACCAGCCGAAAGGAAGAGCGGTTTTGCCCCGCGCATGGCCAGGTCGTTGACGGTCCCATAGACGGCCAGTTCGCCGATGTTCCCGCCGGGGAAGAACAACGGGCTAACGACGAAGGAGTCAGTGGTAAAAGCAAGCCTTTCGGACGATGGACCGTGGACGGTGGACGATAAATCAATTGCAGTAGAGTCGCCCATCTGACCGAGCCATTCGTTGTCGAAGGCGGGCGCAAACAGGTGTTCGATCAGGTCGGACATCATCTTCCCGCCCGAGCCGTGGCCCATCACGATGGTCGGGTAGTTTTGCAGCGGGCGGGGGCAGGTCCAGCCGAGGAGGCGCTGCCCTGCGCTAGGCCGAAGGCCGGTCGAAGGGTTGGGTTTATCTGTCATCCGACCTCACCCTTCGACAGGCTCAGGGCAACGCCCCGGCCTCTCTCCTAAAGGAGAGGGGAGGCTGAATCCGTGTTTATCTGTGTTCATCTGTGGTTGATCCTCCCATATCGGTAATACGCCGCGCAGGCGCCCTCGGACGAGACCATCGTCGCGCCGAGCGGGGTCTGCGGGGTGCACTCCTTGCCGAAGGCCGGGCAATCGCTGGGTTTCTTACGCCCTTGCAGCACCAACCCGCTGATGCACAGCGGCGACTCGTGCGTCTCGATGGCCTGCACGTCTGGGAAGCGGCGTTCGGCGTCGAAGGCGGCGAACTCGTCCCGAAGCCGGTAACCCGATCGCGGGATGACGCCGATGCCGCGCCAGGCGCGGTCGGTCATCTCGAAGACTTTCTGGATGACGGCCTGCGCCGGTTGGTTGCCCTCGCGCGTCACCGAGCGGGTGTAAGCGTTCCGGACCTGGAAGCTGCCTGCCTCCAACTCCCGCACGCATTCCAGAATACCATGCAGTAAGTCTATTGGCTCGAAGCCGGTCACCACGATGGGGACTTTGTATTTCGCCACCAGTGGTTCGTATTCCCAGTAGCCCATCACCGTGCAGACATGACCGGCTGCCAGGAAGCCGTCCACCTGCACATCGGGCGAATCCAGCAGGGCAGTGATGGCCGCCGGGACGGTCACATGCGAGACGAGCACGGCGAAGTTGGTCAGCCCCTGTGCCTGGGCCTGCAGGACGGACATGGCGTTGGCCGGGGCGGTGGTCTCGAAACCGATGGCGAAAAAGACGACGGTCTTCTGAGGGTTTTTCCGGGCGATATCCAGGGCGTCGAGCGGCGAGTAGACGATGCGGACGTCGCCCCCGGCGGCTTTGACGGCAAACAGGTCGCGGCTCGAGCCGGGGACGCGCAGCATGTCGCCGTAAGATGTGAAGATGACATCCGGGCGGGAGGCCAGGGCGATGGCTTTGTCCACCAATTCGAGCGGCGTCACGCAGACCGGGCAGCCGGGGCCGTGGATCAGGTTGATCTCGGGCGGCAGCATCTGGTCGAGGCCGGACTTGATGATGGAATGCGTCTGCCCGCCGCAGACCTCCATCAGGGTCCAGGGGCGGGTGATTGTTTTCTGTATGTCGGCGAGCAGTTTCCGGGTCAGGTCTGCGTCGCGGTATTCGTCGATGTATTTCATCTCGGCTCCAGGCGGCCTCCTCGCCGCCGGGGACGGCGGCGGGAGCGACGTGCCCCTACCCTTCTTCCCCCAGAGCGTCTATCTGCTTGAGCAGTTCCATCGTCTCCAGGGCTTCCTGCTCGTCGAGGATGGACAGGCCAAAGCCGACGTGGATGATGGTGTAGTCACCCACCTTGACGTCCGGCAGGTATTCCATGCAGGCCTCTTTGATGGCGCCGCCGAAGTCCACGCGGGCCATCTTCATGCCGTCCTTTTCGTAGAGTTCGATCACTTTTGCGGGGATACCGAGACACATTGGGCACCTCTAATCCGGGAAACTTGGGTATACTTGCAGAGCGCCTATATTTTACCCGAAACCCGACCCCCGCGGGCGTGTTTTGTTATTCGTGCAATCCTATCTTGATTGAAGAGGAGAATCCCCATGGACGAGAAGAAACACAAACGCGCCATCCGCGCCTGGACGATGTATGACTGGGCCAATTCGGTCTTCGCCACCAGCATCATGGCGGCCATCCTGCCGGTATATTATGCCAGTGTGGCGGTGCAGAGCGACCAGGCCAATACGGCCACGGTGTACTGGTCCATCACCACTTCGATTGCGCTCCTGATTGTGGCTTTTCTGGGGCCGATTCTGGGCGCCATGGCCGATTTCCTGGGGGCCAAGAAACGCCTGATGACCATTTTCGTCTTCCTCGGCGTGACCGGCACCGCCCTGCTCTATCTGGTCGGGACCGGGGACTGGTTCATCGCCTCCCTGTTCTTCATCGTCGGCAGCGTCGGTTTTGCCGGTGCGAATGTCTTCTACGATTCTTTGCTCCCTCACGTGGCGCGCGAAGACGAGATTGATATGGTTTCATCGCGCGGCTACGCCATGGGTTACCTCGGCGGCGGCATCCTGCTGGCGGTCAACCTGGGCATGATCATGGCCCTGCCGGGACTCCTGCCCAACATTATTCCATCACTGGCCTCCTGGTCCGAAGGCGACCTGACGACGCTGATGACGCGCGTCTGCTTTATTACGGTTGCCATCTGGTGGCTGCTCTTCACCATCCCCATCTGGCGGCACGTCCCTGAACCGGAGCGCCGCATCCGGGCGGAAGAGAAGGGCTTCAGCCCACTGAAGGCCAGTTTTGGCCGCCTGGGCCATACCTTCGGCGAAATCCGCAAGTACAAGCAACTGCTCCTCTTCATCATCGCTTTCTGGCTCTACAACAACGGCATCGGCACCATCATCTTCATGGCAACCATTTATGGCACCGAACTGGGCTTTTCCTCCACCACCACCATCGGCACGTTGTTGATGGTTCAATTCGTGGCCATGCCGTTCGCCTTCCTGTTCGGCTGGCTGGCCAAGAAGATGGGCACCAAACCCGCCATCCTGCTCTGTCTGGCGGTCTACACCCTGATTGCCATCGCAGGATATTTCCTGTACCAGGAATGGCAGTTCTGGGTACTTGGCTTTGCCGTGGCGACCGTCCAGGGCGGCAGCCAGGCGCTCAGCCGTTCCTTGATGGGACGCATGATGCCAAAGAGCAAGTCGGCCGAGTTCTACTCTTTCTTCTCGATCTCCGAAAAGATTGCTGGGACGGTCGGTCCGCTGCTCTTCGGCGTGGTCAGCGCGGCAGTGGGCGGCAGCCGGCTGGCCATCGTATCGCTGATCGTCTTCTTCGCGGCGGGCGGTTATTTGCTGACACGGGTCAATGAGAAGGAGGGCATCCGCGTGGCGGAGCAGGAAGACAAGGAACTCATCAAAGCCTCTGCTTGACCTATC
>JBFMCM010000093.1:0-12562 GCA_040754355.1 Chloroflexota bacterium
TTTTCTTCGTGTTGATAATCGCGCCTCAGCATGACACGAAAGCGGTGCTTGGAAAGCCCTGATGGACGGCAGTCCAGCCCTTGAGGCGCGTCCCGCTTTCTGATATAACAAGGTAAATTCTTTCATTTTTCAAGGAGGAGTAATGTCTGATCAGTTTCCCACCCCCGCTCCCGCCCCTGTCCCGGCTCCGGCTGGGGACAAGAAGGGCCTTGCCATCGCTGCCCTCGTGCTTGGCATCCTGAACCTGTGCTCGTGGTTCCTGCCCATTTGCGGCGGTCCGATGGCCATCGTCGGCATCATCCTGGGTATATTGGGCATCAAATCATCCCAGAAGACCCTGGCGATAGTCGGCATCGTGCTCTCCGCCCTCGGTCTGCTCGCCACCATTGTCAATGCCATTGCCGGTGTTTATCTAGGTCTGCAGAACCCCGACTGGATGACCCAGTACTTCAACTATTAATCCATGTTTTCCTTTGTGACTTCCCGCAGTCCCCTGCGGGAAGTTTGCTTTTCCTTATGGTAAACTGTTCGCATGGACACCTCTCTCGAAGGAATCATCGCCCCCCTCCTGCGCACCCGCAGCCTGAAACTTGCCATCGCTGAATCCTGTACTGGCGGGCTGGTTGGACACCGCATTACCAACGTGCCAGGTTCGTCGGAATATTTCTTGGGTGGCATCGTGGCTTACGACAACCAGGTCAAGATGGACCTGCTGGGCATCCCGGCCGGTCTGCTGGCTCAATATGGCGCGGTCAGCGAGGAGACTGTGCGCGCCATGGCCGAAGGCGTGCGTGCCCTTCTCAGGGTTGACGTTGCAATCAGCCTGAGCGGCGTGGCCGGACCCTCGGGCGGCTCGCCGGAAAAGCCGGTCGGCACGGCATGGATCGGGCTGGCCGCGCCCGAGGGGACTTGGGCCCGGCACTTTCTTTTCTCCGGTGACCGCGAGCAGAACAAAGCCTCCGCAGCCGAATCCGCCCTGCAATTTCTGCTGGATTATTTGAACGGAAAAGGGAATCTGGACGGGGATTTTCACGTCACTCCCGTGGATTCTTCAAAGACCCTTTTGGGTGAGATCATCCGAAAAATCCGCTCCCTTTAGCCCACGATGAAAAATAAAAGAAAGTTTGTTGTCCTCATCTCTGCAAACGCGGAATGGCAGGCGGTCAAGGAGATCCTCGCGCCGTCTGCCATCCATTCCACGCCGCTGGGTGAGTGGTTCGATTTGGCACTTGACACTGGAACACTTGACACAGTGGCACACTTCTTTCACGGCGGCTGGGGCAAGATTTCCGCCGCGGCAACGGCACAATACGTGATAGACCATTTCCACCCGGACCTGCTTATCAATCTTGGCACCTGCGGAGGCTTCAAAGGCCGCATCGAGCGCGGGACGATCATCCTGGTCACAAAGACGATCGTCTACGACATCCTCGAGCAAATGTCCGACCCGGACGAGGCGATTGCGCATTACTCGACCGATCTAGATTTATCGTGGTTGCCAGACGACGGTCCACGGTCTACGGTCCGCGGTCCTCTGGTCTCCGCCGACCGCGACCTCCTCAGGGAGGATATCCCCATGCTGGCAGAAAAATATGGAGCCATCGCAGCAGACTGGGAGTCCGGGGCGATTGCCTGGGTGGCACAAAAAAACGAGATCAAATGCCTCATCCTGCGCGGGGTCACCGACCTGGTCAGCGAAGAAGGCGGCGAGGCATATGGGAATATCGAGTTGTTCCACGAAAACACGCGAACGATCATGAAAAGGCTGATCGAGCAGTTGCCGGATTGGTTGGAGAAATTCCAGCAAAAGGATTTGAGCCGCGGATGAACGCGATAGGACAAAAAAGTCTGTGTTTATCTGTGGTAGATATGAATACACAACGTCCTGAAATGACCGCCGAAACCCCCATCGGGATCCAGAAACACAACTTCCGCAATGTGCAAATAGACGCCATTGGGGTAAGCATCTCCAACGTCGCCGCGCCGTTCCTGCCGGTCTTCCTGACGCGCCTCGGCGCCAGCAGTTTCCAGGTCGGGCTGCTGACCTCCATGCCGGGCGTCACCGGCCTCGTCCTGGCCATCCTGGTCGGGCGCTTCCTGCAGACGCGCCGGAAGATAGTCCCGTGGTTCAGCCTGTCGCGGTTGATGGTCATCTCCTGCTATGCCCTGACCGGCCTGCTGACTCTGCTCCTGCCCGAGCAGGCGCTCGTCGTTTCCACGCTGGCCATCTGGGCTTTTGCCACCCTGCCGCAGGTCGCCCTGGCGGTGGCATTTTCGGTGGTCATGAATGCCGTAGCCGGACCGGAGGGCCGTTATGCCCTATTGAGCCGACGCTGGGCCATCTTCGGACTGACGGGCGTCATCGGGACATTCCTTGTCACGCGGGTCATCAACCTGGTCGCCTTCCCGACCAACTACGCCTACATGTTCCTGGGGCTTTCACTCGGCGGACTGCTCAGTTACTACTTCTCCAACCGCATCAACATTCCCGACCAGCCGCCTGTGCCCGTCGTGAAGAGCCGTTCGCTCGCCGAAAGCCTGCGGAATTATCACACGCTCCTGCGCACCTCACCGGCCTTCCTTTCGTTTGCCTCCAAGCGTTTCGTCTACTTCTCGGCGCTCGCCCTGAGCGCGCCGGTCATGCCGCTTTTCCTGGTGCGCCGGGTCGAGGCCACCGACGCCCAGATCGGCTCCATCAACATGGTCTTCACCCTGGCAATGCTGGTGGGCTATTTCTTATGGCCGCGATCATCCAGGAAATACGGAGGACGCTTTGTCCTGCTGGCGACCACCCTGGGGATGGTGCTCTACCCGGCGCTGACCGCCCTGACCCCGCGCGTGGACTGGATCATGGTCTATGCCGGGGTCGCCGGGCTGTTCCAGGCCGGCCTCGACCTGGTCTTCTTCGACGAACTGATGAAGACCGTCCCGCCCGAATACGGCGCCACCTTCGTCGCGCTGGCGCAGTCCATGCAATACCTTTCGGCCATCGTTGCCCCGCTGCTCGGCACCGCCCTGGCCGACAGCATCGGTTTGAGCGGGGCACTGCTCGCCAGCGCCGGTTTGAGACTGTTGGGTTTCTTCCTGTTCTTGAGGCCGGAACGAAAAAATGCACACTCATCGAATCTCCTCCATTGACCAGTTTCGCGGCTTGGCAATCCGTCAAGACACCATCTGAATTACGAGAAAGCGAGGTTGACATGAAACGAGCCACATTTTTCAATCTGTTCTTCATTGCCATGCTCCTGCTCCTCCCGGCCTGTGTCCGCCGCTACCGGGCGACCTCCACCACCTCGGAGATGACCATCCAGTCCGGCGGCCTGGAGCGCACCTACCTTCTGCACGTCCCTTCGGACTACAACGGCAGCCGGTCCTGGCCGCTGGTCTTCGTCTTCCACGGCGGGTTCGGGAACGGAAATAAGATGGAGACGGTGACCGGTTTCTCACAACTGGCCGACGAGGCAGGCTTCATCGTCGTCTATCCCAACGCCCATCTGGATCATTGGAACGATGGCCGCTCCACCGACCCGAAATACACCGACACCGACGATGTCGGCTTTGTTTCTGACATGATTGATACGCTCTCACAGACTTATAACATTGACTCGCGCAGGATTTATGCCACCGGCGTCTCCAACGGCGGGATTTTCTCCTACCGGCTTGCCTGTGAACTCTCGGATCGCCTGGCCGCCATCGGACCGGTTGCCGGTTCGCTGGCCGAAAACCTGGTCGCCACCTGTGCCCCGGCGAAAGCCATTTCCATTATTCACATCCATGGGCTAGCCGATCAACTTGTCCGCTTCGGGGGCGGCGAGGTGCCCGGACCTTACGGCGGCATCGTCCACCCGGTGCTGGAAACGCTCGCCCTGTGGGTGGGATGGAATGGCTGCAGCGGCTCTCCCCAGACCAGCAGCCTGCCAGACCTTGACCCGGATGACGGGACGACTGTCCAGGTCAGTACGTATGCCGTCTGCCGTGACAACACGTCCATCAGCCTTTACCTCATCGAGGGCGGCGGTCATACCTGGCCCGGCGCAGGCGAGATTGACACCAGCGATGCAAGCGGGAATACGAGCCGTGATTTCAGCGCCACACAAGTTATCTGGGAGTTCTTCGAGGGGCATCCGAAGCCATGATCAACCCCACCCGCATCCTTTTCATCCATGGTTCTGAAAGTAACAGCCAGACCTACAAAGCCCAGGTGCTGCGCAAGCACTTTCCGGGCATCATTGTCCCGGATTTCAATGGGCCATTGAATGTCCGCATGGCGCAACTGGAGGCTATTGTTCAGGATAAAGACGGCTGGACGCTGATCGGCTCCTCCCTCGGCGGGCTGATGGCTGCGCTTTTTGCTGCCCGGCACCCGGGTCAGGTGCGCAGACTGGTGCTGCTTGCCCCAGCCTTGAATCTGCCTGAGTTTGCCAATCATCTGCCGAAACCGGTGAAAGTCCCAACCATCCTGGTCCATGGCATGAAAGATGACGTTGTCCCACCAGCGCCGGTGCAGCGGCTGGTCAGGCGCGTCTTCCCCAAACTGACCTACCTCCTGGTGGACGATGACCACCGTCTGCACCACACTGCCGACACACTGGACTGGCCAAACTTGCTGGGATAGTCTGGTTACAAAATGGAGTGCAGACTTTAGTCTGCGATGATCTAGCGGACTGAAGTCCGCACTCCTTGGCGCACTAACTTTTTGCCTGCATTGTCACCAGGACGATGCCCACGAGGATGAACGCTGTCCCAGCCCACTGCCAGGGGGTGATGGCTTCCCGGAAGACCAGGCGCGCCACGATAATCTGGATCGAGATGATGACCAGCGCCTGGCTCAACGGGTAAGCGATGTGCACCGGGACGGTTTTGTACACCCACGAGAGCGCCAACACGCCGAGGAAACTGGTCAGGTTGGCGGCGGCCTGCCAGAGCAGGAACTGCCTCATTCCCCCGGCAGTGGAAAGTTTGAAGCCAATGGTTGCAAAGGAGGAGGTGAGGGTAAAGAAGAGGATTAAGGGCATGGCTCGGAGGATTTGCATAGCGACACCTCGTATTTGCTCCAATGAGGCCTCCAGCAATGGGAGGCCTCTGAGATTCATTCGGTCAGTTCTTCCTTACGAAAAGACCGTCTCACTTCGCCAGAACAAAGATCACTGCTACCATTCCTGCCCCCGTGTGAATGGAAAGCCCGGGCGTGATTTCGGTGAAGAGAATCTCCTGCGGGCACGGCAGGGCGTTGCGCAGCAGACTCTCGAACTGGCGGCCGGCTTCGGGGGCCTTGACGTGCAGGACTGCCATCTTCTCGATCTTGCGCCCGGCGGCCTTTTCCACACTCAATTCGACGGCGCGATTCCAAGCCTTGTTCTGGGTGCGGATTTTCTCGAGGAGTTCCAGTTTCCCGTTCTGCAAGGATAAGATGGGTTTGATATCCAGTAATCCGGCCATGCCGGCGGCCAGGTGGCTGACGCGTCCGCTCATGGCGATATATTTCAGCGTGGCGAGCGCCCCGAAGAGATGGGTCCGGCCGCGAAGATCATCGGCAGCGGCGAGGGCATCTTCGATGGAGCCGCCCCCGGCCGCCGCCTCGGCGGCCGCCAGGACCATGTAGCCCTGTCCCATGGCCAGGCTGCGGGTGTCCACCACCTCGATGTGCTTGCCGGGGAACATCTCGGCCGCCTGCCGGGCGGAAGCGTACGTAGCGCTCATCTCGCTGCTTATGTTGAAACACAGCACGGAGTCTGCACCGGAATCGAAGGCGGTTTTGAAGGCCTCCGCGAACTGACCGGGGGAGGGGGCCGCGGTGGTGGGCAACTTCCCTTCCCGGTCGATGCGTGCAAAAACTGCCTGGTTGCTTATGTCGTAGGCGTCGCGGAAAGATTCTTCGCCAAACTGGATGATGATGGGAACCTGGACGAGGTTGTATTTCTTTGCCAGATCGAATGGCAGGGACGAATCAGTATCGGTAATAATTGCAGTGCGGGACATTTGACTCTCCTTGTAGGTGGGGTATGCAAATGATAACATGCATTCCTTCGTTGTGTCCTATCGAAGAATAGTCACATTTCTGCCGAACATCTTGACAATTCAGACAGGCTACATTATATTTGAGCCTTGGTACCCCACCCCCCTGGGGGGGATACCAGTAACCAACAAGGACTGGACTGAATCCCCCAGCCAGGAGGTGACAGGATGAAAGATGTTGATGTATTGAAACGCTTGCGGATCGTGGAGGGGCACTTGAAAGGTGTCATTCGCATGGTCGAAGAAGACGCCTACTGCATTGATGTAATCCGTCAGGTTCAAGCGGTGGAGGCGGCGCTGAACAAGGTCAGTGCACAAATCCTGGACAACCACCTGAACTCATGCGTCATCACTGCGGTGCAGGGTGAAGACCCTGCCGAACGCCAGAGAGTATTGAAGGAAGTGCTGGAGGTCTTCGAGACCTCCACGAAGGTGTGAAACACTGCGCATAGCCGCTCACATTATATTGCAAACAATATATTTTTAGTCAAGGAGAAAACCATGACAACCGTAACCTATTCTGTACCCAACATTTCGTGCATGCACTGCGTGCACACCATCCAGTCCGAAGTCTCGGAACTGGCTGGCATTAAGTCCGTCAAAGCCGACGCGGCCTCGAAGAAGGTGGAAATCGTTTTCGAGGCCCCGGCGGACGAGGCCAAGATCAAAGCGTTGATGGCCGAGATCAATTACCCTGTAGCGGTATAAATTAATAGGGCGGACGCCGTCCGCCCCTACGTTTTCATAGATGAATAATGCCTGATACAAAACAACTCACCCTCCCAATCACCGGCATGACCTGCGCCAACTGCGTGGCGACCGTCGAACGCGGGCTGAAGAAGCAGACCGGCGTCCAGGCAGCGACCGTCAACCTGTCCTCGGAACGCGCCAGCGTGACCTTCGACCCGGCCGCAGTCGGCCTGCCGGACCTGATCGCGCGCGTCGAACGCGCCGGCTACGGCGTCGCCACCGGCGAAGCGGACCTGGTCATCAAGCGTCTGGCGGACGATAACGATGCCCGCCGCCTCGAGAAAGCCCTGCTCAAACTCGAAGGCGTGCTGGAGGCCCAGGTCTCGGTCGCCACCGAGCGGGCGCGGGTGAAGTACGTGCCGACGGTGGTGAGCCAGGCCGAGATCCGCGCCGCAGTTTCCCGGTCCGGTTTCGAGGCGCTGGAACTGGGCGGGGAGGCGGAGGACGCGGAGGCAAAGGCGCGCCAGGCGGAGATTGACATGCAGCGCCGTCTGCTCCTCATAGGCCTGCTGTTCACCGTCCCGTTGTTCCTCTTTGCGATGGGGCGCGATTTCAATCTCCTGCCCGCATTTTTCTACGAAGCCGCGGAGGGCATGGCAGATATGGTGCGCATGTCGAAATGGTGGGTCAATTGGCTGATGTTTGCCCTGTCCACGCCGGTGCAGTTCTACGTGGGCTGGCACTATTACACGGGCGCCTTCAAGGCGCTGCGCAACCGCTCGGCCAATATGGACGTGCTGATCGCCATGGGCACCTCGGCGGCGTATTTTTACTCGCTGACCGTCACGCTGGGGCTGGCCCCCGGGCATGTCTATTACGAGACCGCCGCGGTGATCATCGTGCTCATCCGCCTGGGCAAGTTCCTGGAGGCGCGCGCCAAGGGGCGCACATCGGAGGCTATCAAGAAGTTGATGGGTCTGCGTGCCAAGACAGCCCGCGTGGTGCGAGACGGGACCGAGATAGAGGTTCCGACCGATGACGTGCGCGTTGGTGACTTGGTGCTTGTCCGCCCGGGTGAAACCATCGCCGTGGACGGGGTGGTGGTCGAGGGCCGCTCGGCGGTGGACGAATCCATGCTGACCGGCGAATCGCTGCCGGTCGAGAAGGGACCCGGCGACCCGGTCATCGGCGCGACGCTCAACAAACTGGGGATGCTCAAGTTCGAGGCGGCCAAGGTCGGCAGGGAAACCGCCCTGGCGCAGATCATTCGGCTGGTGGAGGAGGCCCAGGGAAGCAAGGCCCCCATCCAGAAACTCGCCGACCAGGTCTCGGCGGTGTTCGTGCCGGTTGTCATTCTTATTGCACTGATGACTTTCGCGGCCTGGTATTTCCTCGGCGCGTCGGGCGATTTCACCCGCGCCCTCATCAACATGGTGGCCGTGCTGGTCATTGCCTGCCCGTGCGCCATGGGCCTGGCCACACCGACCGCGGTCATGGTCGGGACGGGCAAGGGCGCTGAGCTGGGCGTGTTGTTCCGCAGCAGCGAGGCGCTGGAGCGGGCGGGACGCGTCTCGGTGGTGGTGCTGGACAAGACCGGCACGATCACGAAAGGACAGCCGGCGGTGACGGACATCGTGACCGCGGACGGTGAACCGTGGACGGTGGATGAATTATTGCGAATGGCAGCCTCTGTGGAGAAGGGCAGCGAACACCCACTTGGAGAGGCTATTTGGGCGGAAGCCACGACGCGCGGCTTGACATTAAGCGAACCATCTGGCTTCAAGGCTGAAGCCGGTGCAGGTGTCTCCGCTGAAGTGGATGGACGCCTCGTCAGCGTAGGAAACGTCCGCATGATGGAGGCGCGCGGCTACTCTCTCAACGGACTGGCTCCCGAAGTGGAGCGACTCCAATCCGAAGCCAAGACCGCCATGCTGGTAGCAGTGGACGGGTCCGTGCGCGGTGTGGTGGCTGTGGCCGACACGCTCAAGGAGGGATCGGTCGAAGCCATCGAAGAGTTGCACCGCATGGGCCTCAAGGTCGCCATGATTACCGGTGATAACAAAAAGACTGCCGAAGCGATTGCGGCTCAAGTAAAAATTGATTTTGTGCTGGCAGAAGTTTTACCGGAGGGGAAGGCGGCAGAGGTCAAAAAATTACAGATGGTAGGGGCAGGGCTTGTCCCTGCCCGCGGGCGACCACAAGGGTCGCCCCTACAAATTGTCGCCATGGTGGGTGACGGCGTCAACGACGCTCCCGCCCTGGCGCAAGCGGACGTGGGTATTGCCATCGGCACCGGTACCGACGTGGCCATGGCTGCCGCCCCGGTCACGCTCATCAGCGGCGACCTGCGCGGCGTGGCGCGCGCCATCCGCCTCTCGCGCCGGACGCTGGGCACCATCAAGCAGAACCTGTTCTGGGCGTTCTTCTACAATGTGATTCTCATCCCGGCCGCGGCGCTCGGCTTCCTGAACCCGATGCTTGCGGCGGGCGCGATGGCCTTCAGCAGCGTGTTCGTGGTCAGCAACAGTCTCAGGCTGAAAAGGTTCCAGATTCGGTAGTGTCTTCTGGAGAGACAAAATGAGCAAGAAGAACAAGCATTTTGGCCGAAAATCGAAGCGCAATCAATATTCCTGGCTTTTCCTCTTGATGGGTGGAATTGTGCTGGTCGGGCTGGCCTTCCTCGCCCTGCGCGGGAATTCGGCCGCGCAGCCGCTGGCCGCCATCGAAGTCTATGGCGCTCCGAGCCTGAAAGTGGACCAGGAACTGGTTGATTTAGGGGATGTGAAACTGGGCCGGATCGTCCAGGTCTCGTTCCGTTTGACCAATGTCGGGGATCAGCCGCTTCGTTTCTCGGAAACGCCTTATGTCGAACTTGTGGAGGGGTGCTGACCGCCCACGCCGACCATCGGTGCGATGGTCTTACAGGCCGGTGAAAGCACGACCCTGGCGTTGCAATTCTCGATGCATGGAGACATGGGCGGCATGCACAACTTCCGCGTGCATTTGCCGACCAACGATCCGACCCAACCGGACCACACCCTGACGGTGCTGTCGAATTGGGTTCCATAGCACCCGACGCGTAGGGAGCCAACTTCGATGAACCGACTCAAGTCTCACTGGATTACCTGGTTCGGGCTGGCCTTTGGCCTGTACGTTGGGCTGCCTTTCCTGGCGCCGGTTTTCATGTACCTCCGCTGGAGGGACCTGGGAAACGCGATCTACTTCGTCTACTCGTTCCTTTGCCATCAACTGCCGGAACGGTCGTTCTTCCTGTTTGGTTCCAAGTTGACTTACTCCCTGGCCGAAGTCCAGGCTGCCTGGGCAGACACAATCAACCCGGCCATCCTGCGCAAGTTCATCGGCAATTCTGAAATGGGCTGGAAGGTGGCCTGGTCCGACCGCATGGTGGCCATGTTCACCAGTATGTGGATTTTCGGCCTGCTCTGGTGGCCTGTGCGCCGCCGGTTGCCCAAACTGCCAGTCTGGGGACTGGTGCTCTTCTTGCTGCCGATGGCAGTGGATGGGACGACGCATTTGCTGAGCGACCTGGCCGGGATCGGTCAGGGCTTCCGGGACACGAACCTGTGGCTGGCCGCCCTGACCCAGAATGCCTTCCGGCCCGAATTCTACGCCGGCGACGCCTGGGGCTCGTTCAATTCCATCATGCGCCTGCTGACCGGGACCCTGTTTGGCCTGGGCTTCATCTGGTTTGGCTTCCCTTTCCTCGACGAAGCCCTTTCTGGACCGACTGCCCCTGTCCCGTCTTCTGTTTCACCCTCCGTTCTAGTTAAAGGAACACGTCATGGAAACTGATCCAGTCTGTGGAATGAGTGTCAACCCCGGCACCGCCGCAGCCAAGTCTGTGTATGAAGGGCAGACATACCATTTCTGCTCGCCTGTCTGCAAGTCCCTCTTCGAGCGTGAGCCGGAGAAGTATCTCGGCAGCGAAAAGCCGGCTGCACACGAGGAACACCGATAGAGCATGGCTGTGTCGAACGAGCGCTACATTCCCGCACTGAGTTTCAAATGGCTGACCCCGCTCTATGACCCGCTGCTCAAATGGGTCATGCGCGAGGAGACTTTCAAACGCCGGCTGATTGCGCAGGCGCGGATTCAGCCGGGAGCCGATGTGCTCGACCTGGGCTGTGGCACCGGCACGCTGACCATCCTCATCAAACAGGCCGTGCCGGATGCCAATGTGACAGGCCTGGACGGCGATTCCGAGGTCTTGCAGATTGCTGGGCGGAAGGCTTCCCAGGCGAATCTCGAAATCACCTGGGATCATGCCCTGGCCCATGCCTTGCCGTATCCTGACTCTTCCTTCGACCGCGTCTTGAGCAGCCTGGTCGTCCATCACCTGACCGGTGAGAACAAGAAGAAAGCCTTCCTGGAAGTCTTCCGAGTGCTGCGTCCGGGCGGCGAATTCCACAGCGTGGATTTTGGCCCGCCGCACGGTCCCGGCACGGGACTGATGTCGCGCCTGATGCGCAATCTCGAAGAGGCGCAGGATAACTTCGACGGCAGACTGCCGGGCATGTTGGTCGAGGCTGGTTTCAGCGCGGTGACAGAAACCGCCCACCTGACCACTCTCTTCGGACCGATTTCACTGCTTCAGGCCGTCAAGCCTCTCGATATTTTCACTGCTTGCGGCGGGAAGATCAAAGATACGGCGCGCTATCCCAGCGCCATTTTCCGCGGCGAGCAGGTCTATTTCTGCACCCGCGCCTGCCTGCGGACTTTCGAATCCGACCCGGAGGGATTCATGGCCGGGGAGATCGAACATCCGACCGAGGATGAGTAAACCGATATGAAGGAATTGCCAATGTCCTCCAGATTCTACAAATTGAGCCTGTTCTCTCTCCTGGGGCTTGTACTCCTTGCCGTATTGCCAGCCTGTTCCGGCCAGGCCCAGGACCACTTGACCATGATGCCGCTCGACGAACTGCCGGCCGAGGTGCAGTCTGCGCCGGTCACAGTCCAGCAGGCGTACCAGTTTGCGGCGGTCAACCCGGAAATCATGCAGCAGATCCCCTGTTACTGCGGCTGTGGTTCGATGGGACACACGTCCAATTACTCGTGCTATGTCCAAAGCGTGGACTCCGATGGGAAAATCACCTACGATGAACACGCCCTGGGCTGCTCGATCTGCGTGGACATCACCCAGGATGTGATGCGCCTGCTAAGGGATGGGAAAAGCGTCCAGGAAATCCGGGCCTACGTGGACGACACGTACAGCCAATATGGGCCATCCAACATGCCCTAGGAATTGACATTGCCCAGGAAACGGTGGCTTCTCTACATCAGTGCCGGACTGGCAGGAGCGGTGATCGTCTTCGCGCCCCTGCCAGTCCGCGTTGCGGCGCCGACCCAGCGGACGTTCCGGGTGGAGGCCAGCCAGTTCGCTTATGTCCCCGCGGCGCTGAGGGTGAATCCGGACGACACTGTGACCATCGAACTGGTCAGCCAGGATGTCGTCCACGGATTGTACGTGGATGGCTACGGCCTCTCGGTCAGCGCGGACCCGGGGCAGACCGCCCGCCTGACCTTCACCGCTGACCGGTCCGGCTCGTTCGGCTTGCGCTGCGACGTCACCTGCGGGGCGCTGCACCCGTTCATGGTCGGCAGGCTCCAGGTCGGGCCGAACACCGCCCTCTGGCGGGCAATCGGCCTGGCGGTCCTGGCAGTCGTTTCAGCAGTTTACCTTTTCCCGCCTCCCGTCAGCCTCAAGGCAGCCTGATGCGCACCGAACTGACCCGCTTCCCGCTCGTCAAGGCCCTGCTCAAGAACCGTTGGCTGCAATTGCTTGTTTTCATCGTCATGCTGGCCGGGTTTCTCTTTGCCATCCTGTCCGGCTTGG
>JBFMCM010000094.1:0-4412 GCA_040754355.1 Chloroflexota bacterium
TCCGATTGGGGTTGGCTTTGCTCGACCATTTCTTGAACGAGCATCTGCCTATTCCTGTCTCTTTCACCTTACTCGAGCCTGAAAGTGTCCGGTAATGAAGAAACGAAACATAATTCTAGCAGCCGTACTGGTGATTGGGCTGTTCCTCGCCGCCTGCGGCAATAAAACCGACGCCGCCGATTCTGATACGACCGCCGGTGTTATAGAAATAACCACGGAAACGGAACTCCTTGTCGGGACCTTGAAACTGGACGGCACCGACCAGGAAGTGGACGCCGAACAGGCCGCCGATTTACTCCTCCTGTGGCAAATGTACAAGTCCCTGTATGCCAGCGACACATCCGCCCAGGAAGAGATTGACGCCGTCATCCGGCAGATTCAGGACACAATGACACCCGGCCAATTGAACGCCATTGATGCCATGCAAATGACGCCGCAGGATATCATGACTACCATGCAAGACCTGGGCCTGGCAATGATTCCCGAGGGCGATACTGCACGCGCCACTCCAGACTTTTCTTCCCTGCCACAAGATTTTTCTGGTGGAGCGCCTCCTGCTGACTTCTCTGGCGGCCAACCGGGCGGCATGCCCTCCGGCAGTGCGCCGCAAGGGGGCGGAGATGTGGTAATGCCCGGTGGTGGGGAGGATTTTTCACAGGGACAGTCGGCCACTCCCCAAGCCTGGCAGACCGGCCGCAGCGGGGGCGGAGGGAGATTTACCTCCCAACTTGTGGATGCCCTAATCAAATACCTCCAGGAAAAAACCGGGGAATAAATTTCCCCAAGAAGCCCTCAGCCTTTTATGCGACGGGCTTCTTCCTTAGGATTCGGATTCTGTTATACTGGAAAATAAGAGAGATTATGAGTAAGAAGATCCTCGTGGTTGACGACGAAAAACGCCTGGTTTCGCTGGTGAGCGATTACCTGCGACAGAGCGGATATCGAGTGGTCACCGCCTACGATGGCAAAGAAGCATTAACTGTTGCCCGCCGCGAGAAACCCGACTTGATCATCCTGGATGTGATGATGCCCGAAATGGACGGCTATGAGTTCATGCAGTCCCACCGCAAGGAAGCAAACACACCCATCATCCTCCTGACAGCCCGCGTGGAGGACGATGAAAAAGTGATCGGCTTGGAACTTGGCGCCGATGATTATGTTACCAAACCCTTCCGGCCGCGCGAACTGGTTGCGCGCGTCCGCACCGTGCTGCGCCGTTCCGGGAAAGTCGAACCGACCGTCGCGACCCTGCGTGTCGCCGATGTTACCCTCAACCGGGTCAACCGGACCGTTCAGGTGGGTGAGGCTTACATAGACCTGACGCCGTCCGAATTCGACCTCCTGGCTGCCCTGATGTCTTTGGCCGGCAAGGTTTTTTCGCGCCTCGATCTGCTAGACATCCTGCAAGGCGTCCGCTACGAAGGGTACGAACGCACAATTGACACCCACATCAAGAATCTGCGGGGAAAAATGGGATCGGATTCTCAGTCCCGGCGGTATATAGAAACCGTCTATGGCGTCGGTTATCGTTTTGTTAGGAAGTAAGAAATGCGCTCCATTACTTCAAAACTCATCATTGCCTTTCTCATTGTCAGCCTGGTCAGCGTGAGTCTGATCGTCCTCGTCACACGTTGGAGCATGAACCAGGAATTCCATAGTTTCGTCTTCAACCGCAACAGTTCAGACCTTGTTTCGGAACTGGCAGAATACTACGCCGCGCAAGGCAGTTGGGAGGGAATCAATTTGTCCCTCTTTCAACCCAATCCCGGAATACCTCCTGGCGATCACGCACCTCCTCCGCCTGCATTTACCCTGGTTGACAAAGCCGGAGTGGTGATCGTTGCGGGAGCCGGCTATGGTCTGGGGGGTACCGTTCCCGCTTCCGAACTCGCCGCGGGGCTGCCCGTCCCTGTGGAGGGAGTCACGGTCGGTACCCTGCTCGTTGGGCAAGACACGTTCCAGGTCAACCCGCTGGAAGAACAGTTCATCCGGCGGACAGGCAACTTGTTGTTGTATTCCGCCCTGGGCACAGCAACCGTGGCGCTCATCCTGGGCATCCTGCTGGCCTACAACCTCACCCGTCCGATCCACGACCTGATCAAGGCCACCCGGGACATCTCACAAGGTACGCTGGGCGGGCAAGTGACTGTGCGCAGCCAGGACGAAATGGGCAAACTGGCCGCGTCCTTCAACAAAATGAGCGCCGACCTGGCCCGCTCCACCAACGCTCGCCGCCAGATGACCGCCGACATCGCCCATGAACTGCGCACCCCTCTCAGTCTGATCATCGGGCAGGCCGAAGCCGTCCACGATGGCGTTCTGCCCCCCTCACGCGAGAATTTCGAGATCATCCGGGAAGAAGCCGATCGGCTGGAGAAATTGGTGGATGACCTGCGGATTCTTTCCCTGGCCGATGCCGGCGAACTTTCGATCAACCGGCAACTTGTCTCACCCCAGAGACTGGTGCAGGAGGTGGCGGCAATTTACCAGTATCGGTTGCAGCAAAAGCACATCGCCCTGGACCTCTTGACTGACCCTGACCTGCCGGTCATCTCTATTGATCCCGGACGTATGACCCAGGTATTGACCAACATCATGGACAACGCCCTGCGCCACACTCCCGAAGGCGGAAAGATTACTCTTTCGGCGCGACAGGCAGAGGGATTGGTGGAACTTGCCATCCAGGATACCGGTCCTGGTGTCCCCGAAAGTGACCTGGAACGCATCTTCGACCGCCTCTATCGCACGGACGCGTCCCGCCAGCGCGATGACGGCGGCTCCGGCCTCGGACTGGCCATTGCCAAATCCATCGTCGAAATGCACGCAGGCCAGATCCTGGCTGCCAGCCCGGCGGGTGAAGGATTGACCATCTCCATCCGGCTGTCGCCTTCCATAGGCTAACACAAAAACGCTGCAGGGAACTCCCTGTGGCGTTTTCTCCTTTCCATACATCATCCAACATTACCGGCTCTTGAACGCTTTTACCTTTTCGACCAGCCAATCCACCCATTGATCCAGCCCCTCTCCCGTGCGGCAGGAAAGCGGGAAGGTGACCACCCCGGGGTTCAAAATTTCCACTCCCTGTTTGAAAAAATCCATGCGAAAGGTGATGTAGGGGAGCAGGTCTATTTTATTGAGAATCAACACGTCCGCGCCGCTGTACATGCCGGGATACTTGTGCGGCTTGTCGTCCCCTTCCGGGATGGAAGCCACCAGCACTGACAGATGTGTGCCCAGGGAGAAACTCGCCGGGCAAACCAGGTTGCCGACGTTTTCCACGAGCAGTAAATCGAACTCCTCCAATTCCAACTGATCGAGCGCTTTCTGGAGCATCACCGCGTCCAGGTGACAGTCGCCGCCGGTGTTGATCTGGATGGCCGCCTGGGCCCCGGCGGCCGCGGCCCGGTCAGCGTCCAGGGAGGTGGCGATGTCCCCGTCCACCACCGCGACGCGCAGGCTCC
Organism: Chloroflexota bacterium; assembly: GCA_040754355.1. GTDB lineage: Bacteria > Chloroflexota > Anaerolineae > Anaerolineales > Villigracilaceae > UBA877. The sequence goes on from JBFMCM010000094.1 coordinate 3,462, forward strand.
CGGTCAGGCGCGGCAGAGTCTGCTCGATGAGTGAGGTCTTGCCCGCGCCGGGAGAGGCCATCAGGTTGACGGCAAAGAGGCCGGCCGCCGCCAGCCGGAGGCGGTTTTCCTGCGCCAGGCGGTCATTGGCACTGAGAATATTTTCGACGATGGCAACGCGTTTGGCCATGATTACTCCATTTACTCGACATCCATTGCATCCAGGCGGAATTCCTTCCCGGCGATTACCTTTACGCGGGCGCTGTGACAGGCCGGGCAACTCAGGTCACCTTCAGGCGAATACTCATGACCGCACTCCAGGCAGGCCAGGCGCGCCGGGATGCGCTGGAAGTGCAGTTGCGCGCCTTCGGCAGGGGTATCTTTGCTGATGATGTCCCAATAGAACTGAACAGAATCGTCCACGATGGACGACAGTTGGCCGATGACGAGATATAGGTCCGTAATGCGCTTTGCGTTCGACTCCTGTGCGTGGCGCAGGGCAATTTCCAGGATGCTTTCTGTAACAGACAATTCGTGCATAACGCTCGCTATTGTATCAGGCTTACGGACGGGAAGCAATTTCACAGGTTGCCCAACCCCACTCTGGGAGGGTGTCAAAATTCGGGAAAAGTAGTATCCTTGATGTGTTCGCAAGAACAATCTGTCATAGGGAATCTCGTATAACCGCGGAAAAATAGCATGGACACTACTATCTTCCTGACGATCGCCTCCGCCAAAAGCGAACCTGCCGTCCGGCTGATGATTGACAGCCTGCGGACCTTCGGCGGCGAACTGGCAGACGCGTCCTTCTGGGCCTTCGCCACAGACCCGGATGCTGTGCGCGGTCTCGAAGATGACCGTACTCGCCTCCTGCCGCTCACCGTCCCGGACCCGGTGGCTGCCTACCCCTTCGGGAAGAAAGTGGCGGCCTGTGCGCGTGCCGAGAAACTCGCACCCGCCGGGGCGCGTTCC
>JBFMCM010000095.1:0-10898 GCA_040754355.1 Chloroflexota bacterium
AATAATCCCTCCCTCCCGCCTAGCCCCTGAACGTGCTGCCTGGCTGTGGGTTCAGGGGCACCACCTGAAATGAAACCGAGCCTCTCATCGCGCCAGCGCATGCTGGCAGCCGTCTCCTGCCAGCCGCCGGACCACACGCCCTGCGCCTTCATGCTCTTCAAAGGGCTGCATACCCGCAGCCGGAACTACCTCGATTTCCTCGAAGCCCAACTCGCCCTGGGGCTGGACACCGTCGTGCAATTGCCTCCCAGGTCCCCCATCGTCAGAAACGACCATTACAACCTCCATGGGCTGCCGGTCCGCTATGGCCCGCAGGTGCAGATTGTGGAATGGAAGGAGAAAAGCCCGGGAGAGGAGTATCCGATCCTGGTCAAGGAATACCGCACCCCGGCCGGGACCCTGCGCGCCGAGGTGCGCCAGACGCGCGACTGGCCCTGGGGCGATCACCTGACGCTGTTCGATGATTATATCGAGCCGCGCTCGCGAAAGTTCCTAATCGAAAGCATCAACGACCTGGAGACATTGCGCTGCCTGTTGGTGCCGCCGACAGAGGAGGAAGCTGGGCAATTCCTGGCGGAGGCCCAACCCTATCTTCAGTTCGCGCAGCAAAAGGGTCTCCTGGTAACCGGCGGCTGGGGCGTTGGGGCTGACTTGATCGGGTGGTTGTCCGGTTTGGTGAACATGATCAAATTCACCCGCCGGCAGCCGGAGTTCATCCAGGCTTTCCTCGACATCATCGCTGCCTGGAACCGTACGCGCATGGAGGTGATCCTATCGGCCGGGATTGACCTGTTCATCAAACGTGCCTGGTACGAGAACTGCGATTTCTGGACCCCCGCCGATTGGAAACAATTCATCCAACCCATCCTGAAGCAGGATGTCAGCCTGGCCCATGAGCATGGTGCCAGATTCGGTTACATCCTGACCTCCAGCGCCATGCCACTACTCGAGCCAATTATCGAAACCGGGGTGGATGTGCTCATCGGCGTGGATCCGCTAAAGTACGACTTGGGTCGGGCGGTCGAACTTTCGGACAGAAAACTCAGCCTGTGGGGAGGGGTGAACGGCCCTCTGACCGTCGAACTAGGCACCCCGAACCAGGTGGCCCGGGAGGTGGAAGCCTGCCTGGATATCGCGGGAAAAACCAACGGCTTCATCCTCTCACCGGTGGACAATGTCCGCGAGCTTTCCCCGGAGGCCGAGGCCAATATTCTTGCCCTCATCAAGGCATGGAAATCGAAGGCCCTCAAACGTCAGGGCATCAGCCAGCCGGGACACGCCACGATGGAGGAGTTCAAGGGAAACAAGTAGGTCACACTATAGTGCAGGCGCATTTTGCGTGACGCTATCATGCAGCCGTCACGCTGGAAGCGTGACTACTCAGAACGAAAAAACGGGCGAGCTTGTGACCTCGCCCGTTCTTGTTATAAACTCAGAGTGCAATCTGCACAAATCCGGCGGACTGAAGTCCGCACTCCATATTTCATCGCTACTGAATAATCCCAATTTCCTTCCCGGCCTTCTCGATCACCCCCAGGGCGTAGTCAATCTCCTGCGGCTCGTGCGCCGCCAGGACGGTGGCGCGCAGGCGCGCCAGTCCCTCCGGCACGGCGGGGGAGACCACCGGCAGGACGAACAGGTCCTGGTGCTGGCACTGGCGCGTCAGGGCGAAGGCGCGCTCGTCGCTGCCGCACAACACCGGGACGATGGCCGTGGTGCTGTACAGGGTATCGAACCCGGCCTCCTTCAGGCCGCCCAGGAAGTGTTCGGCGTTGGAGCGCAGTTTCTCGATGCGCCAGGGTTCGTCCAGAATGACCTTGAAGGCTTCGTTGGCTGCGGCGGCCTGCGCCGGGGGGATGGCCGCCGAGAAGATGTAGGCCCGGCTGGCATGACGCAGGTACTGCACCAGTTCCTTCTTCCCGGCCACGTAACCGCCCACGGATGGAATGGTCTTGGAGAGCGTGCCCATCTTGATGTCCACCGTGCCTTCCAGCCCGAAATGCTCCTCGATGCCGCGCCCGGTCTTGCCGAGCACGCCGACGGAGTGCGCCTCGTCCATCATCAGCCAGGCATTGTACTTCTTACACAGTTCCACGATGCGCGGGAAATCAATCACGTCCCCGTCCATGCTGAAGACCGCGTCCGCCACCACCAGTTTGGCCACGCCCTCCGGCACCTGCTGGAGCCGGTTCTCCAGGTCGGCCATGTCATTGTGGCGGAAGCGGCGGAACTCCGCCCCGGACATGAGACAGCCGTCCACGATGGAGGCGTGGTTGAGTTTATCCGAGAGCACGTAATCGCCGCGCCCCATCAGGGTCGAGATGACTGCCAGGTTGGTGGCGTAGCCGGAGGAATAGGTCACCGCCGCCTCGGTGCCCTTGAACTCGGCGATGGTCTCCTCCAACTCGGTGTGGATGGTCAGCGAGCCGGCCAGGGTGCGGACGCCGTTCGTCCCGGTCCCGAATTTGTCTATGGCATCCCGTGCGGCTTTATTGATGCGCGGGTGGCCGATCAGGCCGAGGTAACTGTACGAGGCGTACATGCCCATCTCGCGCCCGCGCACCAGGACGCGCGCTCCGCCGCGGATCTCCTCCACCGGCTGGTTGTAGAAATACAAATCGTTCTCGCGCAACATGCGCTCGCGGTCGGTGAAATACTTGATTCGTCGGGTGACGGCATCATCGGTGGTGTGGATGTCCATCATAGGGCGGCTCCTTGGGTGAAAAATCTGCGTAAGTATAGCACAGGCCTTCCGGGTCTGCCACGCGTCAGGTCAGAACGAGACGCCGCAGTTGTATGGCGCCAGTTGTTCCTGCTGGACGTCCACGATGAAGTGCGGGAAGGAACGGTTGATGGTGAATGTCAGGCGGTAGAAGCCGCCCCATTTGGTGAACGTGACCATCTCCACGGTCACCGTCTCCTCGCCAAGAGTGACCACTGGCTCAATGGACTTGATCGCCAGCGCCTGCGCCTTTTCCACCGTGGTGATCGGGACGCCGAAATCGCTGCTACTCAACGACTTGAGGATGTCTTTGAGGGCGCTGCGCGAGCAGACGACCTGCTGGTCGTTATAGTTGGCGTGCCAAAAGAGGTAGAACTGCTCCGCCGTGGAAGCCAGAATGGCAAATTGCAGGAAGCCCTCCGGTGTATCGTCCACCTGCACGTGGTCGAGGTAATAGTCCATGCCGGGACGCACATCAGCCTGGGAGAGGAACGGCGCCCACTCAGTGTACCGGGCGTACAGGGTCGGGTAGCCGCCCATGAAGTCGTAGGTGTAGACGAAATCCAACACGTAGCCCTCCTGCATGGACAGGTGGGTGAAGACGGTGAAGTACTGGTTGGGGTCGAACTCCGTCCCGTTCTCGACCGGCGACTCGGTCAGCAAATTCTCGGGGATTTCCCCCAGCCCCTGGCGGAGGGCCGCCAGCGCGGCCAGGGTGTCGGCGCAGCCGTAGTCCGGGGCGGCCGGTCCGCAGGCCGGCAGGACGAGGCTGAGGATAATCGTGATGAGAAGCAATCGGGTTTTCATGTGGGTCTCCTGTCGCTTATTTTTCCAGATAAGCCTTCATCGGCTCCCAGTAATTGTCAATCCAGCCCCGGGTGAATTCCTCTTCCGTCCCGTCCGGGACATTTTCGTGGGTGAAATCGAGGCGCGTCCCCTCCGGGACGGGGGTCAACTCGAAGGTGACGGTGGAAAAATGACCTTCCTCCCAGTCCACAGCGCGCCAGGATTGGACGATTCTTTTATCGGGCAGGAGTTCGATGTTTTTACCGGTAATGTAGCCGTCGTAGGCGCTGTACTCTCCGCCGACTTTGCGGCTGATGTTTGCTTCGCCATGTGTGAACGCGGCGTGTTTCTGCGAGTCCATCAGCGCCTCGTAGACTTCGTGCGGGGAGGCTTTGAAGGTAACAGTTTGTTTGATAATCTTGGACATTTGAGTTCCTTAGCTTACCAGTAGGTTTGCTTTGGTGTTGATGTCGAACATCATCACCAGACTGTAAATTCTCCTTAAAAAAGCATCAAACTACTTGAGCAGCATTCTCCTTGAAAATTCTTTGGAAATCTTTTTCTCCCAGAATCCTTATTGGCTGACCCTGTGCTATTAACTGCTCGGCTTTACGATGTTTTGAACTTTTCTCATGTCCTGCTAACTTACGTATATCTTGATCACCAACAACTAAAAGCGTCGTTTTGGGCGTCACATTGTCGCTGACATCACAACCGATGGATGCCGCCATATCAGCGGCTTCTCGTCTTGGGATAGAAAGTGCTCCGGTAAATACTACAACTTCCCCAGCAAGTGGCCCATCCAACAGGCCTTCACGAGTTATCCTATAATTTTTTGTGCCGAAAATTGGTTGCCTGACGCGAGCAAGCCATTCCTCCACACTTATTCCACAATCTGTAACTGCTCTTACAAGAATTTCGCCAGCAGCTCGCGCATCTTCTAAAGCATCATGATGCTTGAACTCAATTCCTAATTCGTGTGCAATATTCGCTAGACCGTAACCTTGATAAGCAAATTGTGTCCATGCTCTTCTGGAGACTCTTGCAGTATCAAGCCAGGTGCATCCGAGTGGTTCTAAATTATAACGTTGATAGGCCTGGTTAATCGCTACTCTATCAAATGGCGTATGGCAAGCAACAATGGTATCAGAAAGCATTTGATGAATATATTTCTCAATGCGCGGTAATGTTGGAGCATTTTTGACCTTTTTTTCATCAATGCCATGGATACTTATGTTGATTGAATCAAATTCATCTTCAGGGTTCACTAAAGATGACCATTTATCAACTACCTTGCCATCTGCAAACTTGACAATACCAATCTGGCAAATACTGGATAGGTCAGCATTGGCTGTTTCAACATCGATTGATGTGAAATTCATGTTTATCCCTTTTCGGCCAATTTCCTGAGTTCGGATTCGTCAATAATCTTTATGCCCAATGCTTTTGCTGTGTCGTACTTTGATCCCGGTGCTTCACCCAGCACCAGATAACTGGTCTTCCTGCTGACCGAGTCTGTCACCTTGCCGCCGTGGGATTCGATGAACTCCTTCACACCCTCGCGGCTGAAGCCGGCCAGCGCCCCGGTGACAACAAAGGCCATCCCGGCCAGCGAGCCTTCTCCCTTTTTACTTTTTCCTTCCCCCTGTTCCACCGGCCACACACCCGCCGCTTTCAACTTCTCCAGCACAGCCCGGTTGCGCTCGCGCCCGAACCAGTCCACGATGGCGGCGGCGATGTTCGGGCCGATTCCTTCCACTCTTTGTAACTCCTCCTCAGACGCCACCATAAGCAAATCTAACGAATGAAAAGCGCGGCTTAGATCATTAGCAATTGTCTCGCCAACGCCACGTATCCCAAGAGCCGTAATCAGTCGGTTTAAAGGTTGCTGCTTGGAGGTTTCGATCGCAATAAGCAAATTGTCCGCGATCTTTCCGGGTGGTTCCTTCTCGGTCTTGCGGTCTTTCTTAGTAACCGCTATAAGAATATCTTCTCGCTTCAGCTTGTAAATATCGGCCACGTCTTTGACTAAGCCGGCCTCGATGAGTTTTTCAACAATCTTGATGCCCAGCCCGTTGATGTCCATGGCACCCCTGGAGACGAAGTGCTCCACATTACGGACAAGTTGCGCCGGGCAGGCCGCGTTGACGCAGTACCAGGCCACCTCGCCCTCGAAATGCTCCACCGCTTGCCCGCAGGCGGGACAAGTACTGGGAGGCACATAAGGTTTTTCGACTTCGGTACGCAGATCAATAATTGGGCCAACGACATACGGGATTACATCCCCAGCGCGTTTTATCAATACCTGATCACCTTCACGAATATCTTTTTCAGCAATATAGTCGAAGTTATGCAAAGTGGCGCGCTCAACATTCACACCGCCGATATTCTTCTTCTCCAACACTGCATAGGGCGTCAGCACCCCCGTCCGCCCGACGGCCACGCCGATGGCGTTGAGTTTCGTGCTTACCTCGCGCGCCGGGAACTTGAAGGCCACCGCGCCGCGCGGGTCTTTGCCCACAAAGCCCAAGTCCGCGGCCAGGCGCAGGTCATCCAGTTTGAGAACCATGCCGTCGGCTTCGTAGGGTAGGTCGTCGCGGCGGGCCGCCCAGATCTCGGTGTAGGCGATGGCAGACTCGAGGTCCGCAAAGCGCTGCGCCACATCTGTGACCGGGAAGCCGAGTCCCTTCAGCCAGGCGAGCAGTTCCCACTGGCTAGTCGGCACGTTCCCGCCCTCGGAGTAAACGACCTGGTAGACCAGCAGGGTCAGCGGGCGGGAGGCGGTGATAGATGGGTCGAGTTGGCGCAGCGACCCGGCGGCTGTGTTGCGCGGGTTGAGGTAGGTCTTCTCCCCAGCCTCTTCGAGTTTCCGGTTGAGGGCCTCGAATTCTTTGATGGGAATGAAAACTTCGCCTCTTACGACCAGATATGACGGTAGACCGTGGACGATGGACGATGGGTAACTACTTCCGAACATTGAGGGTTGGTTGGGATTCTCATGGTCCACGGTCCACTGTCCATGGTCTTTTGTCTCGACTGGTATCTTCAATGGGATCGTGCGGATGGTGCGCAAATTGGCGGTGATGTCCTCCCCAATCTCCCCGTCGCCGCGCGTCGCGCCCCGGACGAAGACTCCGTCCCGATAGTGCAACACAACGCTCAGGCCGTCAATCTTCGGCTCGACGATGAAGGCGGCTTTTTCCACACGGTCGTCCAGTTTGCGGATGCGTTCGTACCAGGCGCGGGCATCCTCTGCACCGAAGGCGTTGGCCAGGCTGAGGATGGGTCGCGGGTGGCGCACTTTCTCGAACTTCTCCGAAGGCACCGCCCCGGCGCGCTGGCTGGGCGAATCGGGCGTGACCCAGTCCGGGTGTTCGGCTTCTATTTGCTTCAATTCAACGACCAGGCGGTCGAACTCCGCGTCGCTGATGACCGGCGCATCCAGCACGTGGTAGCGGTAGTTGTGGAAATTGATCTGCTGTTTGAGTTCTTCGTATCGCTGACGGGCAAGGGAGGTGTCCATAGCGGCTCCAGGAGAAGGGTCCGGAAAGAACCGTAATAGTCTCATTATAGTCAGGAAATTGGTACTTGACAAACCAGTACAAATGTTCTATACTATGACAAATAGAACGTATGTTCTACGCTCGCACTGTTCTTTACCTGTACACAAGTCCAACCCAAACGCTGAAAGGACAGTCCAAAATTCGGTTCATATAACAACAAAAGGAGGTTGTTATGAACACCAATTTCTTTAGAGGCCGCGGGCTCGGCTCCATGCTCAAGGGAGTCACCCTCCGGCGCGGACTGGCCTGGGGCATCATCATCCTCTTCGCACTGCTGGCGTTCGAAATCTTCAACTACAGCACCACTCAGTTCGCCCTGCTGGATGTGCTGGGAGATTTGAAATTTGCCGGTATTCGCTGGGCCACGATCCTTGCCATCGCCTTCTGCGGGATTGACTTTGCCGGGATCGCCCGCCTTTTCACCCCCGAGCAGGGGCGCAACGAACCGGCCGAAGTCTGGTATCTCTTTGGAGCCTGGCTCCTGGCAGCCGGGTTCAACGCCCTGTTGACCTGGTGGGGCGTCTCGGTTGCCATCGTCAACCACAGCAGCCTGGCTGCCGGGGCAGTGGTATCCAACGCCACCCTGACCAAGGCCGTTCCCGTCTTCGTCGCCATCATGGTCTGGCTCATCCGCGTGCTGATCATCGGCACCTTCTCTGTCGCCGGGGATCGGCTGTTCAGCCAGGCAGACGTGCGCAGCCACAGACCCGCCAGCAGCCGCCCGGTGCTCCGACCTGCCAGCAGCATGACCTCCCGCCCGCGCACGGTCACTTCGAGCGCATTCAGACCGGCAAGCAAGCCAACACGCCCCGAACCGACCTACCACAACGTGTCCATGAATGCCAAGTCGGCGCGTGATGCTGAGTACGTGGACACGCCTTACTCCTAGTCGTTCCCGAGAGCCATGCCTCTGCGACGCTCCGCCCCTCCTTCCACAGCAGCCGTTTCCGATGGAGACGGCTGTCTGTCTGGTTTCCTGCTCCCGCCATTGGCCGTGTTGGTTGTGGGTGGAACGATGGCCTTTTTCCTGCTGAGACCAACCAACGTTTCAGCCACAGCAGGGGACGCCATCTTGACGGAGATTCCGCGCGGGGAAACCGCCTCCCAACCCATGGGACTTTCCCCGATCTTCACTCCCGAGGTGGACTACTGGGCGGAGGCCATCCTGAGCTGGGCAGCCGAAGCGGGGCTGGACCCGAACCTGGCTGCCACCGTCATGCAGATCGAATCCTGCGGCGACCCGCGCGCCCTCTCGAGCGCCGGGGCGATGGGACTCTTCCAGGTGATGCCTTACCATTTCACCGCAGACGAGAATCCTTATGACCCCGACACCAACGCCTATCGTGGCATGGATTACCTGCGCCGCTCGTTGGAGGCCGCCGGAGGCGACCCGCGCCTAGCCCTGGCCGGGTACAACGGCGGCATTGGTGTAATCAGTCGCTCCGAATCCACCTGGGCCGAGCAGACTGTCCGATATGCCTACTGGGGGAGCGGCATCTACACGGACGCCTCCAGCGGTCTGGAGGAAAGCCCGCATCTGCAGGAATGGCTGGTGACCAGAGGACTCAGCCTCTGCCGGCAGGCCGCGAAACGGCTGGGAATTAGCCAATAACCGAAAACCGTAGTTCAAAACCCGACCCCTTCAATGTTCTTGGAGGGGTCATTTTTCACTTATCTCCTGCGATCCCCCGAGTTGACCTGTAAGAGGACATTTTGAAATTCACTCGCTGCAGATAAACACAGACTGTCCAATCGTCATAATTTCTTCATAATCTCCCAACCTTTTGGTAACACTGGCCCACTATACTTTTGACTGGCGCAAAGCCAAGAAACTATTCTTCAGGAGAAAGGGACGCCATGGGATTAACACTCAAAAACAAGTTGACTGCATTCTTCTCTGCAAACAATGACCGCCTCAAAAGGAATGCCTTCCTGTCTAAAAACAAAATTTGGTTTGCAATTGTAGTTGTCGCCCTGTTGGCTGGAGGCGGAGGTTATCTCTACTACCGCTTCGGTTACTTACCGGGCCAGGCCAGTGACACTGCGACCATGCAGACAGCCGTCGCCCGGCAAGGCGATCTGGTGCTGTATGCCAGTGGGACCGGGACGTTGATCCCCGCCGACGAGGTCTCGTTCGGCTTCGAGACCAGCGGCGAGGTGAGCGAAGTTCTTGTTTCCGTGGGGGATGAAGTGGAGGCCGGTCAACTGCTGGCTCGCTTGGACGATACGGACGCACAGGCCCAATTGACGGAGGCCAAGCAAACCCTGGCCGAGTTGACATCCGCTCAAGCGATCGCTAAAGCCGAATTGGCTGTCGCTACGGCAGAGGCAGATGTAATTGATGCCCAAATAACATTGAACAACCTGCAGTATTGGAAAAATGATGCCTTGATCCAAAACATGTACGCCGCGTTGGTCATCGCCAAGGACAAACTGGATCAGGCACAGGAAGATTATGACCGGGCAAATGTGGGGGAATACATCAACGATGCTACCGAGGCGCGACTTTACCAGGCCCTCTACAATGCCCAGCAAGCGTATGACACCGCCATGTTTTATTACAACCTCTACTCACAGAAACCGACCCAACGTGCCATTGACGAAGCGGAAGCAAACCTTGCCCTGGCCGAAGCCACACTCGACGAGGCAAAGATCTACCTTGCTGCACTGACCAGCGGAGAGATCCCCGAAGATGCCACTGGCAGTTCGTTGCAGCAACTGAGGCAGGCGCAACTCAACGTGCAGGAGGCGGAAGATGTCCTCGAGGCCACAAACCTGTACGCTCCCATCTCCGGCACCATCATGTCGTTGAATATCGGCGTTGGCGACCAAGCCGGCACGGGCAACATCATCACCATTGACGATTTGAGCACCCCGCATCTCGATGTTTACCTGGACGAATCCGACTGGGACAAGATCCAGGTCGGGTACGCGGTCGAAGTCACGTTCGATGCCCAACCGGATACCATCTACAGCGGCACTGTCGTGGAGGTGGATCCGGGCCTGTACACCCAAGGCATGACCTCCGCTGTGCACGGCGTTGTCGAACTCGACCCACCCGAAGGGGAGTTCAGCCTTCTTGTCGGCATGAGTGCGGCCGTGGATGTCATCAGCGGTCAGGCTGAAAACGCCCTCTTGATCCCAATAGAGGCGCTACATGAAATCACTGCCGGTCAGTATGCCGTCTTCGTAGTGGAAAATGGGAAACCCGTCATGCGCGTGGTCGAGGTCGGTATCCAGGACTCGTATTATGCCGAGATCAAGTCTGGCCTGCAGGCCGGCGAGGTCGTGACCACCGGGATCGTGGAGACAAAATGATATCGAAGCCTGCCCTCATCGAGACCATAGAAATCACCAAAATCTACGGCATGGGAGATGTCAGCGTAGCCGCGCTGAACGGTGTCAGCATTCGCATCGAAGCAGGCGAATTCGTCTCCTTCATGGGTCCTTCCGGCTCAGGAAAGAGTACATTGCTGCACATCCTGGGGTGTCTCTCGCGCCCTACCTCTGGACAGTACATCCTGAATGGTGAAGACGTAAGCAGCATGGACACAAAACAACTGGCTGCCATCCGCAACCGGAAACTGGGTTTCGTTTTCCAGGCTTACAACCTCCTTCCACGCACTACGGCCCTGCGAAATACCATCCTGCCGCTCCAGTACAACCGCCAAAATTCCCGCATGCCAGAAGAAAACATACACAAGGCGCGCGAAATGTTGGAACTGGTGGGCTTGAAACACCGGATGCACCACCAGCCCCAGGAACTCTCCGGCGGGCAGCAACAGCGTGCCGCCATTGCCCGTGCCCTGGTCAACGACCCGGCGGTC
>JBFMCM010000096.1:0-5969 GCA_040754355.1 Chloroflexota bacterium
GGGATGAGCATCGGCACCCCTCCAGCCTCGGTCACTGCGGTGATGTATTTTTGCATCAGCGCGGCGATGGGAAAGCCGTATTTATTGGCCTGGTTGTACGTCGTGAGACCAATCAGGGGGATTCGCATGGGTGCTCCTTAACGCAAAAGGGCGCAGAACGCTCTGCACCCTTTCATGGTTCTCGTGAAAAAACTACTCGAACTTCTGCTTGAGGTGGGATTTCTTGCCCGTCAGCCCGCGCAGGAAATATAACTGCGCCCGGCGGGTGTGCGAATGGCGCTCCACAACCACCTTATCCACCCGCGGGGAGTGCAGCAGGAAGGTGCGCTCCACCCCGATGCCGTTGGAGGCCGTGCGGCGGACAGTGAAATTGGCATTGTTGCCGCCCTTGCGCTTACGGATGACCGTTCCTTTGAATTCCTGGATGCGTTCGCGGTCGCCTTCCTTGATGCGGACATGCACGCTGACCTGGTCTCCGGCCTGCAGGTCGGGGATGTTCGGGTTCTGGGTGGCGTTGAAGGTTTTATTCAAGTCAATCATCATCATAATCCTTACAAAAAGTCTACCGCCTTGCGGCGCGGGGCGAGATTATAACATGCGTCCATGCTAGGTGCAAGGCTGGGTTTTCGAGTATAATTTTTTCGCCCGCCCCTGTAGCTCAGCGGATAGAGTAATGGACTTCGAATCCAGTGGCCGTGAGTTCGAATCTCACCAGGGGCGCAGTCAGGAGACCGCCAGACGGTCTCCTGCTTTTTCTGCCGGCAGCCAGATGCGGAAGATGGCCCCCTGCCCGGCGACTTCCGGGACCTCGATCCGGCCACCGTGCTGATCTATGACCTGTTTTACGATGGCAAGTCCCAAGCCGGTGCCGGGCGCGCCGGAGGAATGTCCGGCTTTGCCGCGATAGAAGCGCTCGAACAGGTGCTGCCTGTCCTCCGAGGCGATCCCAGGACCGGTGTCTTTCACGGAAAAACCGACCCAACGCTGCCCGTCTTTCGTCTCCGAGAGAGTCTCCACAAGAACTTCCCCGCCGGTGGGTGTATAGTTCAGGGCGTTCGTCAGCAGGTTGGAGAAGGCCTGCACGATCAGGACATCGTCCACAAACACAGGCGCTAGGTCCGGCTGGAGGTTCATTGACAGGGTCAGGCGATGTTCCTCGGCCAGGGAACGCCGGTCCTCCACAAGAGAACGGATAATGTTGTTTAGGTCATACCAGGTCGGGTTGAAATGTACCTGCCGGAGGTCGAGTCGTGAGAGATTGAGTAAATCTTCGATCAAGGTGCGCAGCCGCTGCAGTTCCCGGCCGATCACATCCAACCGCTCCTGGGTTTTGACAGACGGCTGGGCGCGCAGCATTTGGTAATACAAAATCAGGTTGGTCAAAGGTGTTCGCAGTTCGTGATTGACGTTGGCGATGAATTCGGTCTTGAGACGGTCAGCCTCTTCCGCCTTGTGCAACGCTTCGCTCAGTTCGACCGTACGGCTGGCGACACGCTCCTCGAGTTCGTCTGCGTGGCGGCGAGTACGCTCGTTCAATTCCATCCGATAGATAGCATTCCCAGCCATGTCGGCCAGGGTCACCAGCAGGCGGGCGTTTTCGGCGTCGAATTCCCTCGGCAGCGGCGCAGAAACGATCATGACACCGATGGTTTCCTGCTCGGTGCGGACAGGGACGCAGACACAGCTCCACTCCGAGGGCATCAATTCGCGCGCCTGCGGCGGGGTGATCGGATCTATGGAAATGTCGCGCGAAAAGAGGATGTCGCTGGTGGCAAAGACGGTCCCCGGAATACCAACGCCCGGTTTGAAGCCAAAATCTTTCAAGCGCGTGCACCAGCCTCGTCCGACCACTTGGCGCAATTCGCCCTGTTCATTGTCGAACAGCCAGATGCTGCCTGCATCCGTATCAAGTGTCCTCAGGATTTCATCGAGCAATTCCGGAAGCATGGTTTCGATGGACTGGCTTTGACGCAAGGCCGCCGAAACTCGATTGACGGCTTCCAGTTCCGTCAGCCGGACGCGCGTTTCGCTGAACAGCCTGGCCCGGTCCGCGGCTGCGCCCAGTTCGCCGGCAATCGCCTCGATGAAAGTGATTTCCTCCGCTGACCACTGGCGCGGTTCAGGGCAGGTGATTGCCAGACCGCCGATCCGCCGCCCCTCCGTCATGAGCGGACAAACGATGGCTGCGTGAATACCCATTTGTGTAAGCGTTTCAGCAATTGGATGTGTTTCTTGTTCCCAATCGCTCACTACAACAGTCGAATTGAGCGAAACGGCGCCTGTCAAGGCGGCATTGGTCATCATCATACTCAAGGAAGGCGGGACGCCCCTGGCTGCCACGCGTTGGATATTACGCGGCGTGGTGGTCAGCCAGATGGCACCCATATCCAGCCCGAAGGCTTTGAGTGTTTGATCCAAGGTGGTGTTCAAAAGGCTTTCGAGGTCTGCCCCGGCGCGCGTAGCGGTCATGATAATCGTATTGAGGGCTGTCTGCCGGGCAGCCCGGCGGCGAGTCTCCTCGAACAGACGGGCGTTTTCGATAGCCACGGCCGCCTGGTTGGCCAGCGTGGTCAGCAACCGTTCGTCATGATCGCTGTAGGCATTCTTTCGCTCGCTCTCCACGTTGATGCAGCCAAAAGTCTTCCCACCCATTTTCAATGGGACGCACATTTCGGAAGCAACCTGCGGATCGGATTGAACGTAATGAGGGCTGGCGCCAACTTCCCCGATCCGGAGCGGCGTCCCATTCCGGCACACCCAACCTATGATCCCATCGTCCAGGGTGCGGATGAGAGATTTCACGCGCTCGACCTCAATCTTGTGTGCCTCCCCGGAAAGCCCCTGGCTGCTGTAGGCCAGAAGCGTTGGCCGGGTCTCCTCGACGAGCCAGATGGAACCTTTCCAATCCATCAAGTGGTCGAGTGTATCCACAATCCGCTGCGCTACGGCGCGCAGACTATGGATTTGCGAAGCCGCGAGGCTGGCCTGGTAGAGCAATTCCAATTCCACCAGGCGTTGGCGGGTCTCCTCGAACAACTTGGCATTGTGGACGGCACCGGCAGCCGTTGAGGCGAAGACCGTCAACACATCCACTTCTGCCTGGGTATATTTCCTAACCGGGGCATCATCGCCTCGATCCAACTCGAACGCCGTCAAAACACCGACAAGTTCGCCGCTATAGATCATCGGCACCTCGGCAACGGCCGTCGCGGGTACTTCGGCGAACTTGGTCGAACGCTTTTCCCACTTGCGATGATCTTCCAACACCATCGGCTGGAGGGTCTGCGCCACCCGCCCGACCAGTCCTTCGCCCAATTCCAGCCGGATGCCCACCAATCCCGGCCAGCCGCGCGAGACCACCGCCTCCAGGTCGCCGCGCTCGGCATCGAACAGGTAAATGGTACAGCCGGGAGAACCAAGCAGGGTCACCACGCGGTCAATCAGGGTGTTCAAGACAGTCTCCAGGTTGTACTGCATCGCCAGGTCGCGGGTCATCTCGTACAGGGTATAGAACTCGTCCGCCCGGCGGCGGGCGCGTTCCTCGCTTTCCCGCAGGGCATCCTCCGCACGCTTGCGCTGGATCGCCATCGCCACCTGAGAAGAAACGAATTCCAGCATCCTTTGTTCGCGCACGCCATAAGCGGTCGGTTCGGAATAATCCTGGACCGCCATCACCCCGATGACTTCCTTGTCCATGCACAGCGGGACTCCCAGCCAGATCGCCGATGGGGAACCCACCAGCACCACCTCCTCGTTCCCTTCCATCCGGCTTTGCGTCTCCTGATCGAATAGCAGCGACATCCCGTTTGTCAGCACCCACTCGGTCAGGCCCTTGCCAGGTTTGTGCGCCTCGGTGGGGGGTGGATCGTACTCATCCACATAATAAGGATAGGTGATCGTATCGTCCTCTTGATTTTTCAAGGCGATATAAAAGTTCTTGGCTGTCATCACCTCGCCGACGATGGCATGGATGGCCGGGAAAAGGTCCTCCAGCCTCTTCGAACGGTCGGCCGCTTGCGCAATCCGGTACACAGCGTCCTGCAATAACTCGGCGCGTTTGCGGTCCGTGATGTCGAACGCCGTTCCGACCATGGCAGGTTTCGCAGAATATTCGATGACGGTGGTAGTCATGTCAATCCAGCATTCTTCCCCGCCTTTCTTTATCAGCCGCAATTCGCTGTGAAGTTCGGCCCCTTCCCCATGTTGCAATCGCATGCCCAAACTTCGCAAGGTCTTGCGCGCATCCGACGGAAACAGGTGATAAAAACTCATCCCCTGGAGTTCGTAGCGGCTGAAACCGGTCAAATGTTCCATTGCGGGATTGGCGTACTTGAAGCGCGTCCCCTGGTAGATGAAGATCGCAGAAGCGGTCACCTCTGCTAGAATCTTGAATTTCGAGTCATCATCCAGCGCGCCGGTTTTGGATGCAGTTTCCATGAATTTGCCCTATCAGAACAACATCCGAAAGTTAACATCTAGTATAGCACGAGACACCTAGATAAAAAAGCGCCCGCCGCTGGGTGAGGGGGGCACCCAACGACAGGCAATCCTATTGTCGCGCAGTTTCCCGGTAAAATCAAGTGCCTTTTCGAGCCAATTCGGAATACAATTGGGCTGGAGGAACCATGAACCGACTACTTGCCATCCTGCTGCTCGCCAACCTTGCCGCCTGCACCAGTGTTACCATCCCTGCCCAGCCTCCGACAGGGATCGTCTCCCCCTCGCCATCCCCGGCCATCCGTTCGCCAACCCTGCCCTTCGCGCCAAGCGCTACCGTTACCCCATTCGGAACCCTGCCGTCAACGGAGACTGAAACTCCCACTCCAACATACACTCTCTCCCCCACGCCGGGCGGGACCTCGGGCCTGCTGCTCGAAATCTCGGGCTGCGACACCAGCCTCGACATCAGCCACGGCATGGGCGAGGTGACCAACGCCTATCCCCTGATACAAAATACAACTCCAACCGATCTGACGACGGTCTGCGCGACCCTCTCCGCCAGCGACGAGGACCGCGAGCATCCCGATAAAACCGTCTGCGTGGACCTGCTCCCGGCCGGTTACCAGGTGACCCTGAAATTGACCGTGGACACCGGATACCAGGAAGATACCTCAATTCACATCGAGGTGACCAGCCAGGAAGGGCTGACCGCAAGTGAGGATGCCCTCAGTTGCCGCGATCTCGGCTTCCCCGGCTGGGTCCCGGGAGAGGTTGGGGTGATCAAACCCATTCCATAAAAAGGCGTCACGCTGCAAGCGTGACCTACATTCAACATCGAGGCTTTCATGACCAAAACACTCGACCGCAAATGGTGGGTGCTCATCGCCATCGGCACCGGCTCCTTCATGGCCGCCCTGGACGGGAGCGTGGTCAACACCATCCTGCCTGTGGTGCGCGCCGATTTCCAGAGCGAGGTGGCTGCCATCCAGTGGGTGGTCACCATCTACCTGCTCGTCCTGAGCGGCCTGATGCTGTCCTTTGGCCGCCTGGGGGATTTACGCGGGCATAAATCCGTCTACGTGTGGGGATTCGGCCTCTTCGTGCTCAGTTCGGCGCTGTGCGGCGCGGCCTGGTCCACAACCGCGCTGGTCGTCTTTCGCGGGATTCAGGCCGTCGGCGGGGCCATGCTGGCTTCCAACGCCCCGGCCATCGTGACCGGCAACTTCCCGCCCGAGCAGCGCGGCCGCGCCTTCGGTCTGGCCTCCACCATGACCTACCTCGGGTTGACTGTCGGCCCCTCACTGGGCGGCTGGCTGGCGCAGTCCTTCGGCTGGCGGACAGTCTTCTATATCAACGTGCCGGTCGGGGCGCTGGCTCTCACCCTGAGCCTGCTCTTTATCCCGAAGGATTCCCCGGCCGATGCCGGTCAGCGTTTCGACCTGCCCGGCGCGGCGGCCTTCCTGGCCGGGCTGACCCTGCTTCTGCTCGGTCTCAACAAAGGCGCGGACTGGGGCTGGGGTTCGCCCGCG
>JBFMCM010000097.1:0-4342 GCA_040754355.1 Chloroflexota bacterium
ATTGACGACTTTGGCCGCCAGCAGGTGCGCCCGCGCGACCTGCTCAACCGCTGGATCGTCCCGCTCGAAAATCGGGTAGATTATCTGACCCTCCACACCGGCCGCAAAGTGGACATTCCTTTCGATGTGCTGGTGGTCTTTTCAACCAACCTCCCGCCGCGCGACCTGGTGGACGAGGCCTTTCTGCGCCGCCTGCGCCACAAGATCGAGATTGGCGACCCCTCTTACGAGGATTACCGCGAGATCTTCAAGCGCGTTTCCCAGCAAAAGGGCATCCAGTACAGCGACCAGGGCCTGGCTTACCTGCTCCAGGAATGGTACATCAAACGCAACCGCAAACTGCGCGCCTCCCACCCGCGCGACCTGTGCGACCAGATACTCGATATTGCCCGTTACCTCTCCACCGAACCGTTGATGTCCAAAGAGATGCTCGACCGCGCCTCGCAGGCCTACTTCGTGGAGATTTAGATGTGGCCTGACCTTCCTACGCCGGTCATCATTGCCCATCGCGGCGACTCAGCCCATGCTCCCGAGAACACCCTGTCAGCGTTCGTGATGGCTGCGGAGAAGGGGGCGGACGCCATCGAGTTCGATGTCAAACTTACCGCTGACGGGCAGGTGATCGTCATACACGACCAGACCGTGGACCGGACGACAAACGGTCATGGTGATGTGCGTCGCCTGCCCCTCGCCGCGCTGCGGGACCTGGATGCCGGGGCGCGTTTCGAGGCGCGTTTCTCCGGCGAGCGCATCCCCACCCTGGACGAAGTCTTCAAGGCGGTGGGCAAGCGCCTGCATATGAACATCGAACTGACGAATTACGCTACGCCCAGCGACAGCCTTGTCGCGAAAGTGGTCGAACTGGTTGTAAAGTACGACATGCAAGACCGTGTACTCTTCTCTTCGTTTTTCCCTCGCAACCTGCGCCGGGTGCGCTCCCTCCTGCCGGAGACCCCGCGCGGACTGCTGGCCTGGGCGGGCTGGCTGGGCTTCCCGGCGCGCACCTTCGGCTGGCGGCGGGATTATTATGCCCTGCATCCCCATCTCTCCAATGTGGATGCTGGTTTAGTCTCCCGGCTGCATGCTGCGGGGAAGCGCCTGCATGTCTGGACGGTCAATGCTGAAGAAGATATGAAACACATGATTGCCTTGGGCGTGGATGGCATATTTACCGACGATCCGGCTCTACTCAGCCGGTGTTTGGGAAGGGCAACGTGATTCCCTCCGAATGGATTGACCAGGCTGCCCTGCGCATCGCTCCCTACATTCGGCGTACGTTGCTCACCAACGACGCCGAATTGAATATTTACCTGAAGTGGGAAAATCAGCAGGTGACAGGTTCCTTCAAAGCGCGCGGTGCTCTCAACAAGGTGTTGGCACTGGAAAATTGGGAACAGGCTGCCGGTCTGGTGACCGCCTCGGCGGGCAACCACGGGCAGGGAGTGGCCCTGGCCGGAAAATTGGTCAGTGCCCCGGTGATCGTGTTCGCCTCGAACCATGCCGTCCCATCCAAAGTGGAGGCCATGCAAAAGATGGGCGCGGAGGTCCGTTTCGTGGAGGGCGGCTACGAACTGGCTGAAGCGACAGCCAAACAATTTGCCAGCGATGGAAAACAAACCTGGGTCTCAGCGTATAACGACGGACAGGTCGTTGCCGGGCAGGGGACGATCGGCCTCGAACTCCAGGCCGATCTGCCTCTTGATAATAAGTTGACCGTGGTCGTTCCGGTCGGCGGCGGCGGGCTGCTGGCCGGTGTCGGAGCGGCGCTGGAGCGCCAGCCCTCGCGGCCGCGGCTGGTGGGCGTCAACGCCGAGGCCTCCGCTTTCATGTATGCACTCTCTCGAAGGGGCAGCCAGGAAGGTGTGGCTGACCTGCCCACGCTGGCTGACGGTTTGAGCGGCGCGGTGGAGGCCGGTTCCATCACCATCCCGCTGGTGAGGAAATACGCCGATGATATCGTCATGGTTTCAGAAGAAGAGATTGGCCGGGCCATCGCTTTTGCCTGGCAGAAGTACCGCCAGGTAATCGAAGGTTCCGGCGCAGTCGGGCTGGCTGCCGTGCTGGTGGGAAAGGTGAAACCTCCAGCGGTGGTTGTCATCACGGGCGGGAACATCCAGCCCGAGGTCCATGCCGATCTGTGCCGCACGTATGCCTTGACATGAAAATTCGCCTCTTGCTCAACCCAGTTATTGTCATCACCCTCCTGCTTTCCACACAGGTGGGTTGGGTCGGCGCGTCAGTGAAGACGCAGGACGACTACAACATGGAACGGGCGCGACAGATGATGGCCGACATGACCCCCGAGGAGCGCGTCGGACAGTTGTTCCTGGTTACTTTTATCGGTTCCACAGCCGACGTTGATTCGCAGATTTATAATCTCATCCTGAATCACCATATTGGAGGCGTCGTCCTGCTGGCCGAGAACGATAATTTCGTCGAAGGCACTGGCGCGTTGGGGGCGGCCTACGACCTGATTGCCCAACTCCAGACCTACGAGTGGCAGTCATCGCAAGGTCCCACGGTGGACCCGGCCACTGGCGACCCTGCACCCATTCAGTACATCCCGCTGTTAATTGGCATCTCCCAACCTGGCGGCGGGGCGCCCGCCGACCAGATAATGAGCGGCTTGACTTCCTTGCCAGATTTGATGGCAATTGGCGCCACCTGGGACACATCCCTGGCCGAACAGGTGGGGGAAGTGGCCGGGGATGAACTCGCGCGGCTCGGATTTAACCTTTTCTTCGGTCCCTCGCTCGATGTGCTCGACTCCCCGGATGCCACCCTCGGCAACGGGCTGGGTGCTGGTGTTTTCGGTGGTGACCCCTTCTGGGTGGCGCAAATGGGGCAGGCCTACATACGCGGCCTGCACACTGGCAGCGAGGGAGAAATGCTGGTCGTGGTGCGCAATTTCCCGGGCCGCGGTTCCACTGACCGCCCGGCCGGGGAGGAACCTGCGACCGTACGCCGATCCCTGGAGCAGTTGAAGCAGATTGAACTGGCCCCGTTTTTTGCCGTTACCGGCAATGCCCCCGACAGCGATTCGACGGCAGACGGCCTGCTCGTCTCCCACATCCGCTATCAGGGCTTCCAGGGCAACATCCGTGCCACCACGCGCCCGGTCAGTTTCGACTCGCAGGCTCTAACGCAGATCCTGTCCCTGCCGGCCTTTGCCTCCTGGAGCCAGAACGGCGGTCTGCTGGTCAGCGATGACCTGGGCAGCGAAACGGTCCGCCGCTTTTACGATCCAGCCGGAACCTCTTTCCAGGCCCGGCAGGTGGCACGTGACGCTTTCCTGGCCGGCAACGACCTCCTCTACCTCGGCAACATCCAGTCCAGCAGCACGCCCGATACGTACGAGACAGTTGTCAACATACTGGCCTACTTTTCCCAAAAATACCGTGAAGATACCGCCTTTGCCCAACGGGTGGATACTGCCGTCACGCGCATCCTGGCCGCCAAATTAGGATTGTATGGCAGTTTCGAATTGAGCAATGTCGTCCCTCCTGTGTATGGCCTCGATCTCGTTGGCTACTCGCAGGAGGTCACCTTCCAGGTTGCCCGTCAGGCAGCCACGCTGATCAGCCCTGAATCTCTCGACCTGGATACCCTCATCCCAGAGCCGCCTGGCGCGCAGGAAAACATCGTCTTTATAACAGATACCCGGACCGTTTCACAATGCAGCACATGCGCGCCGACTGCCATGCTTGGTGTGGAGGATATGCAAAACGCCTCCTTGCGCCTCTATGGACCGCAAGCCGGGGGACTGGTCAGCGCTTCCCATTTGAGTTCTTACTCGCTTGACGCCATCACTCCGATTCTGGATGGCGGCGAAGGCAGCCCGGTGCTCGAGTCCAGACTCCGCCAGGCCGACTGGTTGGTTATCAACATGCTGGATGCCGATCCCGGCCAGCCGCAAACGACGATCATGCGCCGGTTCTTATCCGAACGCCAGGATCTCTTGCGCAACAAATACGTCATCGTCTTTGCTTTCGATGCTCCCTATTACCTCGACTCCACCGACATCTCCAAACTGACAGCCTATTATTGCCTGTACAGTAAATCCGCTCCCTTTGTGGAAGTAGCCATCCGCCTCCTGTTCCAGGAATTATCTCCCGACGGCGCGCTGCCGGTTTCGGTCTCCGGTGTTGGTTATGACCTGTTCACTGCCCTCACCCCTGACCCCGATCAGGTCATCTCGCTCTCGCTGGACCTGCCGCCTGCTCCCGTCTCGACAGCCGAGACTACACCTGCAGGGACTCCCACACCAGCCATTCGTGTTGGCGACAGCATCACGGTGCGAACAGGCATTTTGCTCGACCATAACGGCCACCCGGTCCCGGAC